>JAAZGI010000140.1 GCA_012511315.1 Clostridium sp. | reverse complement strand
TCACTTTTTAGAGCCTCCCAATACTTGCGGCTGGCCTCTTCCATGCGATTCTCCCCAAATTCATAGAACACGGTGCCTTTAAATCCAGTTGGCATATATTCTTGTGGCACCCAATGGTGGGGATAGCTATGGGGGTAGCGATAGTTTTGAGCTCTGCCGAGTGATTGAGCACCGCTGTAATGACCATCACGGATATCGGATGGGATTTCACCGATGTCTTGCCGCTCAATTGCCGCCTCTGCCTTCCAGTATGCTGTAGGAGCGCTGTTTGACTTGGGAGACGTACAAAGTAGCACTGTGGCATTGGATAGGGGTAGAACGGCCTCAGGCAGTCCTAATTGGAGAGCTGAATCCACAGCTGCTTTCACAATGGGTATGGCCATGGGATAAGCTAGGCCAATATCCTCGCTGGCGATACAAAGCAGTCGCCTACAAACAGAGATTAAATCTCCACCCTTTAAAAGCATGGCCAGATATACAATGGCTGCATCAGGGTCTGATCCACGAACTGACTTATGAAAGGCTGATAGCATATCAAAGTGGGTGTCACCATCTGAATCATAGTTGAGCATTTTGCGACCTAGGAGTTCTTCAGCATCGGAATCGGTGACTTCCACTACCTTTTGTCCCGCTCCATAACGACTTATAAACATCATCTCTAAAGAGTTTAAACCTTTGCGCATATCCCCATCACTAATGGCCGCTATATTAGCTAGCACTGAATAGGATACATTAAAAGCGTCTAGATTGTTTGCTTTTTTTAATACATCTAAGCCCCGTTCTAAGCCCTCCACGATATCCCCTGGATTAAGGGGTTTAAATTCCACCACTAGGCAGCGCGACACCAAAGCCTTAAACACTGCAAAGTGCGGGTTCTCTGTGGTAGAGCCAATTAAAATCACGCGACCATCCTCAATGTAGTCTAAAAGAATTTGTTGATTTCTTTTGTTAAACATATGGATCTCATCAATATAGAGGATGATGCCTGAATAGCCCATCATGGTATTGAGGTTTTCTAGCACCTCTCGAATGTCTTTCAAGGAGTCCGTGGATCCATTCAGCATAAAGAATTGGCGATCCATTAGGTCTGCTAATAGACGAGCCACAGTGGTCTTGCCTGTGCCTGGTGGTCCGTAAAATAGCATATTTAAAAGTTTTTTATTTCGGATCATGGAAGATAAAATCTTGCCTTCTCCCACAATGTGTTTTTGGCCTATCACTTCATCGATGGTCTCGGGTCTAAGCCGAGATGCTAATGGTTCCATTTATTTTCTATTCCCTTTCTCAGACACAATGTCTGTTGACTATGAGGTTCATTCACTCTATGTGGAATCAATCTTAATATCATGAATTTACAATTCAATCTCTTAGTTGTGCAAGCTAACACTAGTTTAGGGGAGACCTTCTAAAATCTTTCAAAGAAGGACTCTATGGTTCACCCAAACTTATGTTCTGATTATAACATATGCCCATCTAGGGCAATGAACTTTAATCTGTTCCTTTTTCTAACTTTGACGCTGTTTGCTTTCTAATAGATTATTTATAATCACAATTTTGTCGACTATTTGATTATATATTAGATTTTGCTTTACATATTATTTTAATTAGTGCTGATATTGATAAAACCCACTTCCGAGTGGGTTTTATGTACTGCTTATATTTGTTTCAATGAAAAGGAAGATGTTTTAGACTTGGTAACAGCCAATAATTTGATTCGATTCTAATTTGTATTGCCTCTATTATTGTATCAATTTCAATTTATGCATAAACATTTAAATCCATTGCATAACCCCTGATTGCTGCAATTCTTTTCCTGTGTCTTGAATTCATTAAAACCCAAATAAGCATTGGTATAAGCAGTAAATTAAAGATGATTTTTATAAAAATATTCTCTATTTACCGTTGTTATATTATGCATATCATAGTAACATTATAACTAAGTTGATCAACTTAAAAAAACAAGGAAGGTCGTAATGAATGAAACACCTTAGTATTCTGTTAACCACTTTAGCTTTTTCCATTGGATTATTCGCTGGACCAACTCAACTCAACCCAGAAAGTCAACTTTATAAACAAAGTAAAGAAATTCAATCCATTAAAAACGCTAACTCTACCGATCCATTAAACACACTTACTTCTAACCCCTCTTCTCTAGCCGATGTTTCTTCTTTATCTGAAGTGGTTGATTTAACCACCATGACCTTACCGCAAACATCGACTTATATGGAAACCACAGCCAATTCCCTGAATTTTAGAAGTGGTCCTTCCGTAAACTACTCCATCATCGGTTCACTTCCACGGGGAACCAGAGTTGAACTCATATCAAAATATAATTCTTCATGGTATAAAATAAAGGCAAATGGCAAGATTGGCTATACTGCCTCTAAATATTTAAAAGCAGTTTCTCAGACGACTCCAGATACGGATAGTACTTTAACTACTACCGGTTCAGTCAATTTTAGAACAGGTCCTTCAACGAGTTACTCTATCATCCGGAATCTACCTTCTGGAACAAAAGTGGAGCTTATCTCAATGGTTAGTTCTACTTGGTATAAGGTTCGCGTGAGTGGCACGATTGGTTATGTGTACTCCAAATATTTAACCTCACCTCCTCCATCATCGCCGCCATCGACTAATAGTTCCTACTATACCAATGCGTCAGTAAACTTTAGAACAGGTCCCTCCACTTCCTATTCCATTATTCGCAAGTTATCCACGGGAACTTCTGTCATCTTGATTTCCAAATATAATTCTACTTGGTATAAGGTTAACGTGAGTGGAACCACCGGATATTTATCCTCAAAATATCTTACCTTATCAGACAGCTCTGACTCATCCAGCAATATCCCAGTTCATAGCATCGGCTATAAGGGCGGTCTCCATAAGAAAATCACAGACCTTAGACCTCATTTAGATCCTGCTTGGAACGGGCATAACTATATGAATGGAACAGACCTTCAACCATTCTTAGATAAAGGGTTATTAGTTACCTGGGGTCCTGCCTTAAAGAACTATGACAACAAGACCACCATGATTTTAGGTCATGGCTCAGGCGTCTTTAATTATATGATCAACATTAAAAAAGGCTCATTAGTTTCTATTTCTGATTTAAATGGAAAAGTTAGAACCTATAAGATTACAGATGTAAAAAGCAACCCCAATAAATCAATTTACTTAACCTACGATAACGGCGTTAGCCTGGCAGATATTTATACTCACGGTGGTAAAGAAGAAGCCATCTCTCTGCAAATGTGTCAAAGTTCCGTCAACACCCATTACTATGGTGTACCCATCGACTAAGAAGTTAAGAGAAAACAATTTTAATGCAACAAGTGTAGTGCAACAAGTGTAATGCAACAGTGTAATGCAAGAATTTACGAAACAATTTTAAAATCATATAAAGCAAATAAGACAGGCAGCCTCAATTGGCTGCCTGTCTTATTTGTGGCGAGAATCTAAACCTAAACGCTCTCCTGATTTCAACGGATTTTTATAGAGTTCACAATTGAATCTTCTCATTTCTCCTGCTAGCAAAGGAAGAAGGAAAGAATTTATGGCTTGGTCTTGGGAAACAAGTATTGTAGAGAACCATCGGCTGTGTGAGCTTTGATAAATTCCAAATCATAGATATTAGATAACACCTTAGGATCAATGCACTCCCCTGGCTTGCCCGTTTTAACAACTTTGCCTTCATGGAGCATAATGACATGGTCGGAAAAATCTCTGGCTAGGTTTAAATCATGCATCACGGTAATTATCGTCCGTTCTGGTGTCATGGCTTGTAGAGCCTTTAGGATGCCTACTTGATGACTAACATCAAGATGGTTAACTGGTTCATCTAAAAGAATCCAGGGTGTGGTTTGGGCAATGGCTCGAGCTACTGAAACTCGTTGCAGTTCTCCCCCAGAGATTCGGCTAACTGGTTGATCTTTAAAGCGTAGAGTCTCTGTGAGCTCCATGGCCTCCAGACAAATCTTATGGTCCTCTTTGCTGGCATTGCCAAATTGTTTGATAAAGGGATAGCGTCCCATGCTGACCACTTCTTCAACAGTAAACTCATAGCTATTTTGAAAGCTTTGCGGCACATAGGATAAAAGCTTGGCTTTTTCTAAGGTTTTCATGTCTTTTACGGGTCTACCCTCTAGGGTGATTTCTCCCCCATCTGGTTTAATTAAACCTAAGATTAACTTGAGCAAGGTACTTTTACCAGAGCCGTTAGGTCCTAAAATCGAGATAAATTTACCTTGAGGAAAGGTTAGGTTAATGTCTGTTAAGACCGGTTTTTTATCATAGGCAAACTGTAGGTTTTTAATTTCCATTAGAGCTGCCCTCCCTTGCCTCTAGTTAAGAGCCAAATAAAATAAGGGGCTCCAAATAAAGCGGTGACAGCTCCCACTGGGAGTTCGGCACCATCGATTAAAGACCGGGCAATGGTATCGGCTAAGAGAAGAAAGATCGCTCCGGCCATCATGGCAAAAGGAATCAATCGTTTATGGGAGGGTCCAACGATAATGCGCATAATATGGGGCATCATTAACCCTACAAAGCCAATCACGCCTGTAAAGGCGACGGATACAGCTACGACTAAAGAAGAATAGATTAAGATTCTCACCTTGACCTTATCTGTTTCTACGCCCATGGACCGGGCTACTTCTTCCCCTGAGGAGAGGATATCTAGCTCCCGCCAATTGGAATAAAGAAGAAAAGATCCCAATAACACCACAGGAATTAAAATAGCAATTTGCTGATAGCTCACGCTAGATAAAGAACCCATGGTCCAATAGACAATCCGAGATACATTCTGCTCATCAAACACTAAAATTAAGGACACGATGGCTGATAAAAAATAGCTCACGGCCACTCCCGCTAAAAGTAATGAGGTTGTGGTGGCGCGATGGCGGCGCATGGCTAAGCTATAGACTAACACTGTTGCGCCCATAGCACCGGCAAAGGCAGCTAGGGTGACTGCGCCAAAACCTGATACGGACTCTGAAATGCCTAAACTAATGGCAAGAGCGGCTCCTAAGGTGGCCCCTGAGGAAATCCCTAAGATATAAGGATCGGCCATGGAGTTTCGAAAAACCCCTTGATAAGCACATCCCACATTAGCAAGACCGGCACCAACAAAGATAGCCATAATAATTCGTGGGATTCGGATATTAAACAAAATAATTTCTCGCGGCCCTCCAATGGAGTCACCTAAGCCAAGAAACTCTAATAACTTATGCCAAAGGATTTGCCCTGTTTCGCGAACAGGAATGGATGCATCCCCCAAAGTGACCGATACTATAGCCAATACCAGGAGAATGGCGACCAAGGATAAAAACAAGGGCACATAATTTTTCATTTTCTTTTTCATCCGGCATCTCCTCCTCATAGTTTGATTGAACTAGTCATGCTGAGCTTTATAAAGGTTTTTTGCAGCCTTTTAGTGCATCTCATAGCTCTCTTATATTTCTATTGGTTTTGCTTTAAACTCTTTTACTCTCTACTTTTTAAACTTAAAGCTCTCTTGTTTTCTTATTTTTCCTAGCTTTAAATTCTCTTGTACTCTACTTTGTTTAGCTTAGAGCTTACTAATGCTCTAATTTGTTTAGCTTAGAGATCTACTTTCCTTGATTCTCTTTACTTCACCATTATTCGATTGGCTCGTTTCTCTAATGTGAATTAATTTATCTAATCCATGGAAATCCCATGGATTAGATAAATTAACTGGTTTAGAAAGAGATTTGTGGTCTAGGTATATTCATTGAACTAATTTCTAATAAAACAGCTAATAAAACAGCTTGTCTGAATTTTATTCTTCATTTTAAATCTTTATTTTAACCTTTGGATTTAACTTTTCACTTTAAAAATGAATCAATTAGGAGAGCCTAAGGTAGCTTCTCCTAATTGATTTGATTAATGGGTTTTGTTCTGACTTTTTATTGTTTAAATCTAGAGGATTAGATTAGATTGAAAATAGTTTAGTCGAACAATTCTGAGTGAAGGGCTTTGGCGATGGCTTCAACAGCTTCTGCCATCCGTGGGCCTTCGCGGCTGATGATGTTGTCATCGAGCTCAACCACTTGATCTTCTTTAACAGCTGTTAGGTTGTTGTATGGTTCGGTTGCTTTAAAGTCATCGGTCATTTGCGACATGGTTCCGATAAAGATATATTGAGGATCTTTTTCTAAGAGCTTTTCTGCTGTGTAGGACCAACCTTCTGCATCTTTGGCTATGTTGTCGCCGCCAGCTGCTACGATGAGGTCATTCATAAAGGTATTTGCACCGGCTGTATAGTCGCCATTTTTACCGAAGCCTGCCACATAGTATGCTGTAACGGGTTCTTGGTCTTTTACTTTTTCTACGATGGTTGCAATGTCAGTTTTAATGGTTTCTACTAGTTTGGCTGCTTCTTCATTGGCATTTACAATTTCACCAATTTTTTCCATACCAGCGTAGGATCCCTCTATGGAATCTGAGCTAGGAATTTGAATCACTTTAGCGCCACTTTCTTCTACCTT
>JAAZGI010000139.1 GCA_012511315.1 Clostridium sp. | reverse complement strand
CAACACCAAAATCTGTGATTCCAAAGTAATGAAAAGGGCAAAGCAAATCTTCTTCTAAGGCTTCATTTAATCTAATTTCATGTGCAATATTATGGTCAAAGAGACCATAAATATCAAAGTCATCGGTCCGATCAGGACTGGCAGTCATACCGAGATAAAATTTCGGTTTAAAGTATTCCATAATGGTCTGGTAACTGATGGCTCCAGCTCGATGAACTTCATCAATGACGATCACATCAAATTCATCAGGTAGGAACTGTTCATGAACCTCAGGCTTTGCCATCATCTGCATCGTCGAAAAAATAAATTGAGATTCAAAATTCTTTTCATTCCCTGAGATAATTCCCATTTTAATTTTTTGATCAAAAACTCGCTCAAAACTATCACGAGCTTGGCGTGCAATTTGTTCGCGATGGACTAAAAATAGCATTCTCTGAGGATTCATGTCCCTAACAGCAAAGGCAGCGGCATAGGTTTTCCCCGTTCCAGTTGCCGAAATCAGCAAAGCTTTATCTTCGCCCTGTCTTTTCAATTTCATTACGCTATTTACAAAGGAAACTTGCATCGAGTTTGGCTCTAACTTATAGTCTGCTAATTTGGCGATGGGGTTTCTGGCTGCTATCGCTTCTTGCTCTCGTTTAATTCGATACTTTATTTGATATTCAACAAAGAAATCATTATAAGATTTAGCATTAGGTGAATCCCACAAGCTATTAAATTCATTTAATAGGCTATCAGCATACCCGCCTTCTTTCGTGGTCACTATTTTAGTGTTCCATTCTTTGTTTACCGTTAAGGCTTTATTCGTTAGGTTCGAAGACCCTATAATAATTCGATATGTCCCATTAAAGGAATCTCGAAAAATATAGCCCTTTGTATGAAACCCTTCTTGATTTCCTTCTGTCATGAACATTTTTAACTCAATATTCTTCAGTTCGTTTAACTTGGTTAAGGCTTCAGGTTCAGTGAATGTCAAATAATCTGTTGTAAGAATTTTCCCCTTTACACCGCGCTGCTCTAATTCCTTCAGTTCTTGTAGTAATGGAGTAATTCCACCCTGGTTAATAAATGCTACACTGATATAAAACTCACCGCACTTTAGGAGTTCTTCTTGAAGTGCGCTTAAAACTTTTTTTCCTATTTTATAATCATTGGACAAAAATTGAGGTTGAAAATGTGGATTAGATGTAATTTCTTTATCGATAAAGGATGTTTTAATTCCATCTTGTATTTGATTTACAGAATTATTCCCCATAATGCCTCCTCTGACCTTGTTTCATTGATTATATCATAACGTTTTCTCCTTGTTTCCCCTCTCAACTTTACAAAAATTGATTTTAGATCATTTATTCGATTTTTATCAAAAATTGTTTCTAAAGCTCTGAAATTGCAAGTTTTCATCAAAGCCATAATTTTATACCGTCCTTATCCTCGATCTGTTATTATAAAAAAAAATTATTCAATTTTTATGCATAAAATCATTAAATACTGTTGGTAAGCAACCAACAACTTATGATAAAATTATCCCTGTCACTTACATCAAGAAATGAAATGGATTGGCATCAGTGGATTTTTTTGCAATTCTTTGAATCCAATCATTTTCATTATTCTTTAGCATCATAAAAACTGGGGGTATTTATGTTAAACGCCATGATTATTATTCTTTCGGCACTGGCTTCATTATTATCTGTAGCCGTTGGCGATGGAGATTTCCGGATAACGTTTGGGATTGTCATCCTGATTTCCGGATTACACTTATTTAAACCGAAGCATCCGATCCTTTTGGCTCTAGCAACAGGTTTTGCTATTAGTCTACTTCGGATTTTTGTTGATTCCATGTCAATGGATATGACGACATCGATTGCTTCAAGTTATTTATTAGAAATTGTTTATTATGTCACTTATGCTTTTCTTTATAATTGGGCGATCACAACAAATACTTCACCTTATCCACTTCCAATTGTTGTGGCTTTGGTGTTGTGCGATGTCGGTTCAAACACCGTTGAATTCGCTTTAAGATATTTAGCAGCCGATACAATATGGGCCACTACTTCTTTCTACTCAATCTTTGTGGCGGCGTTTGTACGCTCTGTACTGATCATCTTAATTGTATGGCTATTTGACAACTTGGTTACTAGAAGACGGAAGGAGGCCTAAATGGCATTTGTTGATAGTGTTAGCTCATTTTTATGGGACTATATTTTATTATTTTCATTAGTTGGTATTGGAATTTATATGACTGTATTATTGAAATTCCCACAGTTTACCCGAGTTTTCCCTGCCATTATTCGGCTGATTGCTGATATTAAAGAAGGAAAAGATGTTAAAGATGGACGAATGTCATCTTTCCAATCCTTGGCAACTGCTGTGGCAGCTCAAGTTGGAACCGGTAACATTGTAGGAGTGGCAACGGCCATCGCCGCTGGAGGGCCTGGGGCGGCCTTCTGGATGATTCTATCAGCCTTCTTCGGGATGTCAACCATCTTTGCAGAAGCCGTCTTGGCTCAAATTTATCGCCATGAGACAGATTCTGGCGAACTGGTTGGTGGACCGGCCTACTATATTCGAGATGGATTAAATAATAAGGTTTTGGCTCGGATCTTTGCAGTGCTTGCAGTCATCGTACTAGGCCTTGTAGGAATTATGGTTCAATCTAATTCCGTTGTCGCTTCCCTGAACCAGTCCTTTGGTATTCCATCGCCTTGGGCCACCGCTGCCTTATTAGCCATCGTGGGTATTATCTTAACTGGAGGTATGGATCGAATTGCAACTTTTTCAGAAAAAGTAGTGCCGGTAATGGCCGCTACCTACGTTCTTGCAAGTTTGCTGATTGTTGTGATGAACATCAATAGCTTACTGCCTGCCCTTCAACTGATCATGGTATCAGCCTTTTCACCCAAAGCAGTCGGTGGTGGTGTGCTCGGAATCACCTTGCAGCAAACCATACGCTTCGGAGTTGCTCGTGGTATGTTTTCTAACGAAGCTGGTCTAGGGTCCACACCCCACTCCCATGCGGTAGCTCACACGGATCATCCGGCGGAACAGGGATTCATTGCCATGATCGGAGTATTCATTTCCACCTTTATGATTTGTACCTCTACTGTTTTAGTGAATATCCTTTCAGGTGGCTATGATGGTACCGTTTCAGCAGCCGAAATGGCACTGGAGGCAACGGTCATGACGCAAAATAGTTTTGTCATAGGTTTTGGTAATCTAGGTGGAGCCTTCCTTTCCATTTCATTATCTAGTTTTGCCTTAACCACCATTGTTGGCTGGTACTTCTTTGCCGAGTCAAATGTGAAATTACTATTTCACGACAAGAAGTTCTTTGTGGTTGCTTTTAAAATCATTTCCCTTTCTTTCCTTGTGATTGGACCCTTCGTTCAACCGGATAACCTTTGGAAAATTAATGATCTGTTTACTGGGCTGTTAGCACTACCAAATATTATTGCCCTCGTCTTCTTGTCCAAGCAAGCTCAATGGCTTCTAAAAGATTACGATGAGAAAATGTTAACTGGTAATTTGCACTGGCCTAAAATATCTGAACTCCCAAAAGTGAGATCAAAAAAAGCCTAATCTTTTGAAGAAAATTCAAATTAAACATGTACCTTAAAATATATAACTTAAAACAAGCCATGGACCCTTGGAAATTCCTAAGGGCCCATGGCTTGTTTTTGTCTGTTTTTAGCCTGCTAGTATTATTGTAGGCTCATTCTTCAAATCATTTTAGGGATTAAGATTAAGCGATAGGTTGCTCGATATCTGAATCCTTTTTCGTAAAGATAATCCAGTATAATAAGGTGGCAATTAAGCCAAATACGATAAGAACCTGGTAGCTACTATAGTAATTACCACTTGCATCATAGAGAACACCCGTGATTATCGGTCCCACAACACTACCAATTGCAGCAATGGCGCTTAGAAAGCCTAGGATGGCGTTATAATCCTTTTTTCCAAAAAGTTCGACCGTCAACACCGAGTTAGCTATGGTTGCATAGGCGCTTCCTAAACCGGCAAATATAATGACCACTAGTAAAGCCCAAGTATATTCTGCAAAGATTAGTCCTACAATAGCCAATAAGCTAGATAAACAGGCAATCATTGTGGTCCATTTGATACCAATGCTATCAAATAGTTTGCCCAGTGCAACTTTTCCAACTGCTAATGTAGCCATAATTAAAGCCACCACATTTGCACTATAAGTAATCGAGTAGCCAATGTTTCTTAAATGGGGCGCTACATTCATCATCAGTCCATTGATCATAATAAAAAGCAGGATCGAAGATAGGTTTAAAGCCCAAAACTTTACAGATTTCATGGCTTCCGCCAGTGTAACACCAAAGTTTTCTTTAGCAGCAAAGCTTTCAGCGCT
>JAAZGI010000138.1 GCA_012511315.1 Clostridium sp. | reverse complement strand
GAGTACCCGCAAGGAGTTGAGACAATCCCGTAGATGTATCTCCCGTAAAATCTAACTGCGTGATATTATACTTTTCTTGATTAAGCAGATATGAAACATGCTCACAGAGGTCCGAACAGGTTGGGAGGCTTCCTTGAATTGATTTACCGATCTGGACAATTTCAAAATACTGATTATCTAGTTTTGCGATTTGCTTTGTCTTTAAAGCCAACGCAGACTTAGCCATAACAGTAAATGAGAGAGTGAATTCACCCTCTAAGGTTTCTCTTATATTTGAGCTGATGACTTTGTTAACGGACTGAATCAGGGTTGCTCCTGCGTAAATTTCAATCAAGGGATCGCCTCCTTTCTATTAACTCCCTGCCACACCAAGGTTTCTAACTGTGACGGTATTTTGGTTCCACTGAAGCTGTGCAATAACTCTTGTCAAAATATTACCGTCAATGGTAAGAGGAATAGTCACATCAAAAACAGCTCCTTCAGAACCTCCAAGATTTCCTGATACTTGAGAATTAAGATCGAGATCAAAATCAGTAGGTATGGCTCCTTGCATATCATCTTCTACACCACTCATCGCTTCTGTAAATCCTTCACCAATACCTTCACTCATGTTAGCGCCAATACCGGCAAATACTTTTGATGGCGACCGGATACCGAGTACCCTTTTGACACCGCCTACTATTCCATTAACCATACTTTTTACGCGCTCACCAAGCCAACCAATCATCGATGCGATACCATCCCATAAACCTCTTGCGATATTCCGACCCACTTCAACAATAGAAGGGAGGGCTCTACCGAGACCTAAAACTATGGCTGTAATGATTTGAGGAAGTTGAGCAACGACCTGGGGAATGGCTCTGATTAAGCCCATCCCCAGTTGAATGGTTAGCTGAACACCCATTTCAATGAGTCTGGGTAGATTGCTGGTAATAAATCCAACAATACTGTTGATGATCTGGGGCAAAGATTCAATTAGAGTAGGGAGTGCATTTAAAAGTCCTTGAGCCAATCCACTAATTAGTTGAAAGGCAGCATCCAGAATTAAGCTCATATTATCGATTAAAGTGGTAGCAATCAAAATGACTGGTTCAATCATTGCTGGAATTAGTTCAGGCAAAGCCAATCCTAACCCTTCTACAAGAGCAGTAATTAGCTGTATAGCCGCATCAATTATAAGCGGCAAATTCTCAATGAGTGCTCCAACAATCGTCATGACCGTATCTACAGCTGCTGGAATCAGTTCTGGAAGTAGGCTCAGTAAGGTTTCCAGAACCTGGCTGAATAAATCCGTTACTGTACTAAGAAGAACTGGCAGAAGGTCTCCAATGGCCATAAGGATCGCATCCATTGCTGCAGGTAGAGCAGTAACCACATTTTCTAATATTGGTACAATATTAATAACAACTGACTGAAAAGCATCTACGAGATTTTGGGTTAAGTTGGTCATATCCGCATCTGCATTTCCCAGACCTGCAGTAAACGAACCTAGTGCAGCTTGTAGAAGACCTATGGAACCTGTGACGGTTTGGGTGGATTCTCTGGCAAAGTTCCCCGCATACTGCTCCGTATTTTCAAAGAACATCTGCATGGCCACTTCAGCTTTTTCTGCATTTGTTGCCGATGCCCATGTAAAATCTAATCCTTTGGCAAGAGCATAGGCTTCGATATTTGTGGCATTCATGGCAACTCCCAAGTTATCCATCATGGTGAAGTTACCCTTAGCAGCACCAGCAACAGAATCAAGGGCAACCTGCATATCGATGCCCATAACGGAGGCCATATCTGCAGCTCGTTGCATGGCTTTCTCCGTCAGTTCTAAACTCTTTTGTTGTTCAACACCAGAGCCTTGAAAAAGCGCTCCCATTTTATTGGCTGTGGCCAAATATTGACTCTGGGACACACCTAGATTTTTGTAGGCTTCCTCACCAGTTTTCTGAATAGAAGAAGCGTACTTTCCAAATACAGCTTCGGAACCACCAAGATTCTGTTCAAGCTCACCAAACTGCTGGACAATCTCAGTTCCAAGTTTTATAGTAGCAGCACCTGCTGCAAGAGCCACAGAACCCATTGCAGTTCCGATCCCCTTAAGAACTCCTCCAAACTTCTCAAACTTCCCACCAGCACCTTCTGCGGACTTACCGGATTCATCTAACTGCTCTCCCAAGTTTTCTGCTTCTTCTGCTGAATCTTCCAGTTCCTTTTCCATTTTATTGAGATCTGCATTGGCATTATTAAGCTGAATTTGCCAGGCCTTTGTTCGCTTATCATTTTCTCCAAAGGATTCTGCAGCATTCTTTAAGGCAGATTCGAGTGTCTTAACCTTGTCCTTTTGAGCATCGATTTCTTTGTTTAAGACTTCATTTCTTGCTGTTACTGCTTGGAGCGATTTGTCTTGTTTATCAAATTGGGAAGTCACAAGGTTCATTTCTGAGCCTAACACTTTGAAGTTTTGGTTTATTTCTCGAAGTGCATTTTTAAATTCCTTTTCGCCCTCAACGCCAATCTTCAGTCCAAAGTCCGACATGATTTCACCTCCTTCAGGGCATAAAAAAACACCTCTTACGGTGTTGGGTAGAGTACTTATAGAAATTCTGGTATAACATCATCGATTGTATGATCTACTCTTGGTTTTGATATCCCAGTAAACTGCTTGTGGCACTCCCAAAGGTCCATCAGATAACCAATGGGTAATAGCCATACCT
>JAAZGI010000137.1 GCA_012511315.1 Clostridium sp. | reverse complement strand
GGGCCAGATAGAAAAGCAGTTCGGAAAAGGTGCCGTAATGAAATTAGGGGATGACGCTAAGCTTAACGTGGAGTCCATTCCAACCGGTTGTTTAGATTTGGACATCGCATTAGGAATTGGTGGGATTCCAAAAGGACGGATTATTGAAGTGTATGGTCCAGAATCCTCAGGTAAGACCACAGTTGCTCTGCACATGGTGGCAGAAGCACAAAAGTTAGGAGGCATTGCAGCCTTTATCGATGCAGAGCACGCTCTAGATCCTCAGTATGCTAAAAAAATTGGGGTAGATATTGATAACCTCATCGTTTCACAACCAGATACAGGCGAGCAGGGACTGGAAATTACAGAAGCCTTAGTGCGCTCCAATGCAGTGGATATTGTTGTTGTGGACTCTGTGGCTGCTCTGGTTCCACGGGCAGAAATTGAAGGCGAAATGGGAGATGCTCACGTTGGGCTACAAGCCAGACTAATGTCTCAGGCATTGCGTAAGCTGACAGCATCCATTAGTAAAAGTCATACCTGCGTTGTCTTTATTAACCAATTACGTGAAAAAGTTGGAATCATGTTCGGAAGTCCAGAGGTTACACCAGGTGGTAGAGCACTAAAGTTCTATTCCTCCGTTCGACTAGATGTTAGAAAAATTGATACTATTAAAACTGGAGATGTGTTCCACGGTAACCGAACACGGATCAAGGTTACTAAAAACAAGGTTGCTCCACCCTTTAGATTGGCTGAATTTGACATCATGTATAACGAGGGGATTTCAAGAAATGGAAATATCGTTGACATTGGTGTTCGAGAAGATATTCTTGGCAAGTCAGGTGCTTGGTATTACTATGGTGAAACTAGACTGGGTCAGGGACGAGAAAATGCTAAAAACTTCCTGCAAGAAAATCCGGACTTGGCATTTTTAATCGAAAATAAGATTCGAGAAAAAAATAATCTACCAATACTAAAGGAAACAGAAAAGCCTGAAGCTGCTAAAATTGATCAAGATAAAGCGGCGGCAACAGAAGAACAGGACAAAAAGACTAAAAAATAAAAATATAGTATAATATAATTAACTTAGATATAGGAACAAAGAGGCCGGAAAGGGTGATATCAAGCCGTTTCTGGCCTCTTTGTCTTGCATTTTAATCCATTGACTAAAATCTCCCGTTCCAGTAAAATAGAATAGAACTAATTTAGCTCTACCAGCCCTTTTGTTAAAGATACGCCGCCTCGTAATCAAATACATTGCGGGAGGACGCATATCATGAAAGGCATATTAGTGACGCCGATACTAGCACTAGGGGGAGACGTAGTTTTCACCGTTGTTCTAGTGGCTGTTGCGCTTGGAATATTTATTGTTTCAGGCATTGTTTCTAGAAATAAATTAAAAGAAGCAGAAATGAAGTTGAAGGATTCAGACGTAAAGATTCAGTCGGATCTGGAGACAGCAAAAGAAAAAGCAGAAAGTCTTAGAAGAGAAGCCTTACTTGAGGCAAAAGATGAAAACCACAAGTTGCGCGTTGAACTAGACAAGGAAGTCAAAGAACGTCGTTCTGAGATTACCCGTTTAGAGAGACGAGCCATCCAGAAGGAAGAAACACTGGACCGCAAGATCGACAACATGGAGAAGAAAGAAGATACTCTTAACCGAAAACTGAATGATATTCAGGACAAGGAAAAAGAGGCTGAAGATCTTTACAATCAACGTAAAAAGGAATTGGAAAGAGTTTCTGGCTACACCTCAGATGAAGCCAAGCGTGTCTTACTAGATGAAATTAGTGAAGACGCAAAGCATGAAGCAGCCATTTTGGTCAAGGAAATTGAAACCCGAGCCAGAGAAGAAGGCGATCGGCGTGCCAGAGAAATTATTACCCAATCCATTCAACGTTGTGCTTCAGACCACGTGTCAGAGACCACAGTTCATGTCGTGTCACTTCCTAGTGATGAAATGAAAGGCCGGATTATTGGCCGTGAAGGACGAAACATCAGAACACTTGAAACTTTGACGGGAGTAGATCTCATCATCGATGACACACCAGAAGCAGTTATACTATCCAGTTTTGATCCGATACGGAGAGAAATTGCTAAGAATGCTTTGGAAAAACTTATCGTAGATGGCCGTATTCACCCTGCCAGAATTGAAGAGATGGTGGAGAAGTCCAAACGAGATGTTGAAATTGGAATCAAGGAAGAGGGAGAACAGGCAGCCTTTGAAACAGGCATCCACAATCTCCATCCTGAACTGCAAAAATTAGTCGGTCGACTCAAATTCAGAACCAGTTATGGCCAGAACGTATTAAAACACTCTATTGAAGTGTCTAAATTGTGTGGTTTGATGGCAGCTGAACTGGGCTTAGATCCGACAGTAGCAAAACGTGCTGGACTGCTCCATGATATCGGAAAAGCCGTGGACCATGAAGTTGAAGGTTCACATGCTACCATTGGTGCAGATTTAGCTAAAAAATATCATGAATCCCCAGCTGTGGTTAACGCCATTGGTGCACATCATGGAGATTTAGAGATGGACAACTTGGAAGCCGTTTTAGTTCAGGCAGCTGATGCAATATCAGCAGCTAGACCAGGCGCCAGACGTGAAACCCTTGAAACTTACATTAGAAGATTAGAAAAATTAGAAGAAATTGCAAATTCGTACGAAGGCGTGGAGAAATCTTATGCGATCCAGGCTGGAAGAGAAATCAGAATCGTTGTCAAACCGGAAGTAGTAGATGATCTGGGAGCTTCTCAAATGGCGAAAGATATCGTCAAGCGAGTCGAAGAAGAGTTGGATTACCCAGGCCAGATTAAGATCAACGTGATCCGAGAGACGAGAGCTATCGATTACGCTAAATAGTTTAAGGAAGGACACCCTGTGTGTCCTTTTTTTAAAGTCTTTTTTAAAAGTTTCTTTAAAATGACATTTTGAAGGCTGTTTCTATTAAGACACTTTCGATTAAGACACTTTCTATTAAGACACTTTCTATTAAGACTCTTTCCATTAAGGCACTTTCGATGATTAAAATATAATTTAATGGATCAACAATATTTGGTGTTGGTGAATAATCATCAGCACCTTTTTCGTACAATAAAAAAGAATGAATAGCTCTCAAAATAAAACTTAAACTCGTTCAATTGTTTTTAAAACATTATTAGACATAATACTAAACACATTACTAAACACAGAAATCAAGCCGATAGAATTTCACCGTGGGCGAGATATAAAAAAGTGTTAAGATATAAGAGTGGTTAAGATTTAAAATAGTTAAATTTTAAGACTTTAACACGTGAAGAAAACTAATAGAAACTCTTATAACTAGAAAATAGATTGGAGGCATGTTGTGCGAATTTTACATGTAATTACTCAAAAACCTTTTGCGACGGGCTCTGGAGTCTATCTCACTGGCATTGTGGAGGCTATGGGGAAAGACCATGAGCAACATATTATTTGTGGTTTAAACCAAGGTGATGAGATCGTCCTTCCTAACACTAATCATCCATTGACCTGGGATTCAGTAGTTTTTAAGTCAACAGAGTTACCTTTCCCAGTACCTGGAATGAGCGATGTAATGCCTTATCAGAGTACGCTTTATTCTGGAATGAGTGATGATCATGCTGAAAAGATGCTCCAGGTATTCTTAGAAAAGATTGAAAGGTCCATTCATTCTTTTGCTCCAGATTTAATTATTTTCGAGCATTTATATCTGTTGACGGCAGAGGCGGCTCGCTGGATTCGCTCACAAGAAGACAAGGTGGCAAAAATTCCTTTAATGGGTATTTGCCATGGATCTGAGTTACGACAGTTTGGAAATACGCAAAGATGGCATCAAATGATTCGGGAGGGAATTGGTCTTTTAGATCGAGTGGTTTCAACCCACGGAGAACAAGCAAAACAAATCCACGCAGTCTATCAAATTCCGAGCGGTTTGATCCGTGTCTTGGGATCAGGTTTTGATGACACCTTGTTCAATCTGAAAGAAGGTCAAGAGGAGCAACCGATGCCGCCGAACCCTTTGCAGTTAGTTTATACTGGGAAACTGGCTAAAGCGAAAGGAGTGCCGGAATTGTTAAATGCTTGCGACCAGGTAGCTAGACACCACTCCATTCATCTAACATTAATTGGGGGAGGGGCAAATCCGAGAGAAACAGCTGAAATTGAAGCTCTAGCAGCAGAAAAATCTTATCCTATTAAGCTGACGGGACTCTTGCAGCAAAAGGATATTGTGAAAATCTACCGACAAAGTCATATTTTCATCTTGCCATCTTATTATGAAGGTATGCCTTTAGTGGTTCCAGAGGCATTGGCTTGTGGCATGTCAGTAGCTGTGACTAATTTACCTGGGTTTTCTGATTGGTTAAAACCTTTTGCCTCTCGCGTTAATCTCATCAAACGACCAGACATGGGTTCAATGGATGAACCCAGCGATGAAGGTCGGCTGGAGTTTACAGATAGCATTGCCGAAAGCATTCTTTTTTTAGCTAAAGGTCTAGGCAAGTCAGCGATGCCAGATTTATCAAATTTAACCTGGCGGGGATTAGCTACCCGATTACTATCTAGTGTGGATAAATTTACAAACCTTTAAAAAAAGAGCCAATCTGCTACAAATTGTTAGAGGTTGAGGAATTATTTTTAGTCTTAAGTAATTGTTTTCATTGGTCCCTGTAAAGAGTTTAAACTATGTTATATTTAAGGTACAACAATGTAATGGTAAGGAGATATTAAACAAATATGAAATATTCAGAAAGAGTATCACAAATCACCCCCTCAGTCACCTTGGCAATCACAGCTAAAGCTGGACAGCTTAAAGCTGAAGGTCAGGACGTTATTAGTTTTGGAGCCGGCGAACCGGATTTCAACACACCAGATAATATCATCGAAGCTGCTATAAAGGCTATGCACGATGGAAAAACAAAATATACACCCACGCCTGGAATTAATGAGCTGAAAACGGCCATTGTCAATAAGTTTAAGAATGACAACGGATTAGAATACACGCCTGCACAAGTCATGGTTTCCACAGGAGCAAAACAATGCTTAGCTAATAGCATGTTGGCTCTAGTAGATGATGGCGATGAAGTTATTATGGCAGTTCCATACTGGGTTAGCTATCCTGAGCTCGTAAAGCTTGCTGGTGGCGTTCCAATCATGATCATGGGTTCAGCTGACAATCAATACAAACTGACACCTGAGCTCGTAGAAGAGCATATCAGCGACCGTACCAAGGTCATGATTATTAATAGTCCAAACAATCCAGCAGGAACAATTTATAGGGAAGATGAATTAGCTGCTTTAGCTGAAGTTGCTAAGAAGCATGATTTAATGATTGTTTCTGACGAGATTTATGAAGAACTTATTTATGGTGGTGAAGCGCATCATTCCATTGCTAGCGTTTCACAAGATGCTTATGAGCGAACCATTGTAATTAATGGAGTAAGTAAAGCTTACGCAATGACAGGTTGGAGAATAGGCTACTTAGCAGGACCAGCTGATCTTGTAAAAAAGATGTCCTCCATTCAAAGCCACATGACTTCAAACCCTTCTTCGATCTCCCAGTACGCTGCATTAGAGGCCATTGCTGGTGATCAAAGCTTTGTTTCTGAGATGAAAAAGGAATTTAAAGCTCGCCGTGACTTATTAGTAGAAAAGCTAGAAACCATTGATGATGTGTCATGTATTAAGCCAGAGGGTGCCTTCTATGTTATGATGGATATCCATAAATTGCTGGGGCGTACATACAAAGGGAAAACCATTGAAACAGCACTAGACTTCTCCGATCAACTGCTCTCCGATCAATTAGTGGCCGTTGTTCCAGGTGAAGGCTTTGGAATTGAAGGCTTTGTGCGTCTTTCTTATGCCACATCCAGAGAAAATATTGAAAGAGGAATGGACCGCGTGAAGGAATTTATTAACTCAATGGATAAGGAGTAAACAATGGCCAATAAAGTGGATTTGTATATGCCCGTACGTGGCGAACTAATGCCACTAAATGAAGTCAACGAATACTTAGCCGATGAGACGGTGGATGGATTAGGGGTTGCTATAATCCCGAAAGAAGATATCTTTTATGCACCAGTATCAGGTAAAGTCGTATTGGTTGGTGAAAACAATAATACCGTTGGAATTGCAGTCTCACCAGAACTCACAATATTGATTCACTGTGCAATCAATGCTGAAAAGCTTGGCGGACGAGGTTTTTCCTCTTATGTTCGTGTAGGTGATCAAGTCACTTTGGGGGATAAACTCATTTTTATGGATCAAGATTATGTTTCAAACCATGCTGATATCACGACACCTATTATCATTTCCAATCGGACGGGTGTTAGCCATGTTAATATTGACTTTAGCATCACAGATAGTTTTCAGCGTTTCATGGAAATTTATCTAAAGTAATAAAAAGCTAGAATGAAGAACCCATTAAAAAAATAAAAACCTAAATGTTTAGTAAACAAGAATAAAATATAACTATGCATTTTTCTATTAGTGTATACTGTTTATATATGAACCAGTGAGAATGAGGTGAAAATGTGATAATTAAAGAAGTAACAGTGAATAATCCCACTGGACTACATGCTAGACCAGCAACGTTGCTAGTCAAACGAGCATCGACCTATCAATCGGATATAAGCATTGAATTCAATGGCAAAAGAGCAAATGTAAAAAGCTTAATTGGTGTATTATCCTTAGGCGTAGTCAAGGGATCCGTCATAAAAGTCATCACTAGTGGTGAAGACGAAGAAAAAGCAGCAGAAGAGCTTTCAAGCCTGATTGCAAACCTAGAAGAATAGCTCCGTTTAAATGCGGTCATGAAACTAAGATTTACAAAGGCTAAACCTAGTTTTTAAACGAAACCCCCTAATCTTGGATTAATATTCAGGATTAGGGGGTTATTTAAAATGTCTCATTAAAAGGATCTTGCCTTTGAGACATTTTTGTTGTGGATGAATTGTATTCAATGTTAAAATGAAAAGGTCTTTTTTAGCAAAAATAAATGGACAAAATAAAAGGTGAAATAAAAAACAAGGGGATAGTTAAGATGAAAACTCCAAATATTAATGCCTTACTAAACATGACAAAGTCATTCTTGCATGGGAAGGTGAGTGGATTCGAATATAGTTTAGATTTTCCTTATGAATACGAACAAAGGCATCAAAAAATTCTAAGAGAAAACCAGCTATTGGCAGAACTCATTTATGATTGTTTAATCCAAGGAGGAGTGTATCGGTACGATGATTTAAACGAAGACGAATTTATGGAAGTCATAGCGGAAGAATATTACTATATAATTGACGTGCGGAAAGGAAATGTGGATATTATTTAAATCCATCAGTCTTAGCCGTTGCCAGTTGCTACAGAAAAGGTATCAGGTTTAAATTCTTTCTAGCTTAAATTGAGAATCGGGAAAGATAATACTAAACCCTTAAATAAAAAGAATCACGTCATAAAGTTTCTAGACTATTTTTGCTTCTCCAACTGGAAAATACCAAGCTTGATGGATTTGACTTAATAGAATAACCTACTATTTAAAAGCCCACTAAGGAGAGTTATGTGCTAACTCCTTGGTGGGTTTTGAGTTGCAGTTGCTTCTTCCAAATCCCCACTATGAAACACAACAAATGGTTACAAGTATGTTAGAGAAGAAAAAAACTTGCTAGAGTTTATTAAGCTGTTATTTGCAAACCAGATAACAACTTTTGCGATGCCCTAGTCGGTTTTTTTCTCTGAAGGTATATTAAGACCCAGGGTGCTTATGAGGGGCTTGTGTCAAGTCGGGAGGTCCCTTTAAGGTTGTTTGATATGGCCAGCTCCAAATTGAAAAGTCAGTGGTTTAATCTTACGATTCATGAGGCGAAATGTAAACATCAATGTATTAAATAATCTTTAAAGAAATGTTAGATGGAGCTCTTCCCATTAAGAATATAGTAAAATTATTTTAAGACAAAAGCCAAGGTATATTTTAAATTTAAAATAATTTGAAAATGATTTGAAAATTGCTTTAAAAATTAAATTTAGTTTTCTATATAATTAATGGTTAAGCAAAGGTTAAGAGATTAAACCATTAGGATCTAAATGTAAAAAGAAGTTTTGCTTAATGAAGATGTTGTGGAGGGCACAAATTATGGGTAAGTTGGAACGAAGTTTTTTTGCGCGAGATACCTTAACAGTAGCTCAGGAGTTGTTGGGCAAGATCTTGGTTCATCAAATAGAGGGTACAACATTAAAGGGAATGATTGTGGAGACGGAAGCTTACTTGGGCTTATCGGATAAAGCTGCTCATTCCTACAGCGGAAAGATAACAAAACGAGTGGAAACTATGTATAAACAGCCTGGTACGGCCTATGTGTATTTTATATGGGGTATGCATTATTGCTTGAACTTAATCACTGCAAAAGAGGGAGTTCCAGAAGGCGTTTTAATCCGAGCTATTGAGCCCATCGAAAACATAGAACAAATGGTTTTTAATCGGTTTAATAAGAGGACAGAAGAATTGACCAGTTATCAAAAACGAAATATCACTAATGGTCCCGGTAAATTAACTCAAGCCATGAAAATTGATGGTAGTTTAAATAATACAGATCTATGTAAAGATATTCTTTATGTAGAAGAAGGTTTGGCCAAAACATTTAAAATTCAGATTGCTAAACGAATAGGAATCGATTATGCTCAAGAAGCAATTGATTACCCTTATCGATTTTACATAAAGGATAACCCCTATGTTTCAAAACTTTGATAACTATTGCTAGCATGAAGATCGGACAGGTTAAACATAGGGTTTCTAAATAAGTTAGGATTTAGACGGTAAAAAGACTAGAATAATTTCGGTGTGGACTTTATTAGATAGGCATATTCAGCGATTTAGTATGATTCTAATAGATTAAGAATAAGAAGTTTTGTATACATTTTACAAGGAATGTATACAATCTATATGTATTGTTAAAATATAAGTAAATAAATTTATAATATAATCACTTATGTCCCGAAATGTTCACCCTTATCACAAGAAAACCTTGTTATCATAGAGGTAGAAAGAATAGTTAGTAGCTAATCAAAAATTTTATTGGTTATATAACAACCTTATTGATGACAGGAGGTAATAATTATCAGTAAAAATAATAAAGATGTGAGACCAAACCCTGAAAGACATTCGGAATATGATCCGCTAAGAGAAAAGACGACACAACGAAGGAATGACGAGTTTTTAGAAAATCCCCAGATTGAATTTTCTGATCCCAAGGTGATCCCAGGAGGGACAATTCTTGATCCCGTAGATCCCACTGGAGCAATGCACGCTAACAATCAAATTGATAGACCTGAGGAGGTACCAATGAAAGATTATAATGATAAAAACCATACAAGCCGAAATGATAAAGATGAAAGCGTATTTGATAAAGCAAAAGACTGGGTGGACGAAAAAGTCGACCAAGTAAAAGATAAATTTGACGACATGACCGATGATAAAAATGATGTTGAAAACAAGGTTCAAGATACTGCGACCAATACAAAGCATGAAGTAGAAGAAGCAGCTGAAAAAGCAGCCCGCCGGGTTGATAATGCAGGAGAGCCACTTGAAGATGCTCAGAACTGGGCTGGCGATAAAGTTTCTGAAGCCAAACATGGCGTTGGGAAAGCAGTCGATAAAGCTAAAAATAGAACAGACGATTAAATAAATTTAAGTTTATTTAGAACTGAATCAAATAAAATAACGTAAAAACGCCCCTTAGTTTATGTTTAAGCTAAGGGGTGTTTTTACGGGATGAAAACCTTGAAAGTTGAATCTTGTTCCAATGAACTTCCCTGATGAGCCGGTATTGGTTACTAAAATTGATTATTGAGGTTTGGCTTATGATGGGTGGTTTTTCTTAGCTCGGAGTTCTTGTTTTCGTTTTTTCTGTCGTAACCTGCGAGCCTTTTCATAAGGATCATTGGACTGATCATAAAGATAAAGGAGCCCCCACCAAGCAACCACGGTAGCAAAGGCTGTGGTTCCAAGTTTACCGCCTAGACCGGTAAAGTTAACTTGGGTATAAAGAAAGATTACACCGCCAAATAGGGAGGTAAAGAATAGGTAAAATTCATTGGATAAACGATCCAGGACTGTCATTCCTACAAAGGTACCAGTAAAAGCTGCCACCGCATAGCTGGCGCCGATGGGACCGTATAAAGCAGGCAAAATGAGGCCAGCTACAAGCCCTGTGGTGGATGAGGCGAAAATTGTTCCCGTCTTATTAATTTTATTCACATAAAATGTAACCACCGCACCTAAAATAAAATAAAAGACCAGGTTATAGTCGCGATTTAAATCACCAATTTCATTGAGGTAGATAAAACGATTAGCGAGAATGGACACCGTAGCCGTGCCGAAAAAACCTGATGCTCCTAGCTTTCCGCCAAAGCCATCATAAATTTCACGAGAACCTGCTAAGAGAAGTCCTGACAGTAGACCAGCTAAAGCAACCCACCAAATATTTGTAAAGATCATGGAAGAAGCCATGCCAGCAAAGGAGCCGCAAAAAATTGATTTTTGTAAACTAGGTAATAGCATCATTCCCAACAAGCCAACTAAAGAAGAGGCAACGACGCTACCTAAGGATAGGTTGTTGTTAAAGAAAAAGGTGAGAACGGTTGCTCCTAAGGTAGATATAACCACATAGAAATCAAATCGATTTAAGCGACCTTTTTTCAAACGTTCTTTCTCTTTAACCAATACCTCTTGAAACTCTTTGTGGTGGCCTGAGACCAGACCGACAAGGATCAAGACTAATATAGCGGAGAACAGATAAGCACCAGTATTTAAGGCATTAAATAAAGAAGATAGAACCAGAAATAAACTGGTAATCACAAATATTATAAAACTGATGATAGACGGCAGATACATGAGAAATTCTCCTTTAAAGTAACTAGTTGTATGTGCAAAGATATAGGTTTAAGCTTGAACCTAAATAATAGCATAAAATAGACTCAAGTTTAATTTATAACCAGTCTTTTAATTATAAATAGGATTGCAAATGACTGCAATCCTAGAATAAAATGTTTAGTTTGGAATATACCTTCATAGTTTCAATTTAATAAAGGATGGTTGTTTAAAGAATATGTGTGGTCCAGCGATTGGAACGGTAGATCCAAAAGCCATAAACAATAACTAAAATGTTTGAAACGTTCATGGAAATCCAGATGCCGCGCTGGCCTAAACCAGTGAAATGTTCAAAGAGTAAAATCATAGGGATTCGAACAAGCCATAAGCGCCCAATGGCCATAAACATGGAGTAATTGGTGTGACCTGAACCTTGGAAGAGTCCCTGAAAAATCGAGAAAAGTCCCATTAAAGGAATCGTCGGCAAGATATAAACTAAGTATTCCATAGACTGTTGTACCATGGTAGGTCCGGCTGTTGGGGTAAAGAAGAACAACAATTGATAGCGGAAAATATATATCAAGATGGTTCCCACAACGCTAATGACTAAAGACATTTTAATGGCCTTATGGAAGCCCTCTCTGATTCGATCCATTTTGCCAGCTCCCATATTTTGCCCCACAATGGATGTTAGGCCTGAGCCAATCCCCATAGCTGGCATCATAATCATATTGTTGATTCGATTAATAAGACTAAAGGCAGCAATTAAAGAGGTGCCGTACTTGGCAATAAAGGTATTAATAATAATAAAACCAAAGGCAGCTCCTGAATGACCGGCTGAACTGGGTAATCCAACTGAAATAATTCGCTTCAGTTTTTTGGGATCAAAGGGAATATTACGAAAAACTACAGGAAGCGTTTTTGATGTACGCCGCATAACGTAGAAGCCTAAGATCATCAAGAAAACGTGGGACAAAGAAGTGGCTAGGGCTGCGCCGGCAACCCCAAGTCCAAGACCGGGTAGGTTGATCAATGGAATGGTTGAAAAAATAAAGAATGGGTCAATAATTACGTTAAGGATGGCTGCAGCGGAATTGACAAGGGTTGTGGATTTGGTGTTACCTTGAGCATTCATAATGGCCATAAAGCCCATAAAAATAATGTGCGGTGGGATCCCAATAAAAATATAGCGTAGGTATATATTTGATAGCTCTCCAAACTTTCCACTCCCCCCCATAAAGGCAACAATGAAAGGAGTAGCAAACCAACCAAGGACTCCTAAAAGAAGTCCGATGAGCACGGTAAATAACATAATATGCCAAGCGTAGGCCTTACCCTCAGATGTTTTATTTCGTCCGATTAATTGCGAGAGTATGGATGTACCTGCGATTTGAATTCCCAGTCCGATGGAGTTAAATAAAAACATAACGGGATTAACAAAAGATACAGCTGCAAATTCAGCCTCTCCAAGCTGACCGACAAAAACAGCATCAGCCATATTGTAAAAAGTCATAATAAGATTATTGATGATTAAAGGGAGTGAAATCGTCCAAATCACTTGATAAAGGGGACCAGTTAAAATCATCTCACTTTTTGATATACTGGGATTTATATTCTTAGGTAGTTTGTTCGCCATAATAGGGATCCTTTCCAAACGGACAAGTAGTGTCCATTGTTCTTTTACATATATTCCTGGAGTTATTAACCGATAGTCTTTATGCGTCATAATAGGGGATTAATCAAACATTCCATAAAACCTTGCAACCTATAAAATTTAAATATAATGGGGTTTATTAGGTTTTTGGAAAGTGGTTCTGTGTTTAAATATTAAATATAGATAGTTCTTCAGTTATTTTCTTCAGTTATTTTGTTCAGTTATTCGGTATAATTAATTTGTTTAAGAAGTTCTTTTAAACTAGTTCTGTTCAAATAGCTTGGTGCATGGATCGGACTAAACATTTCCTTTTCTGGACCAAGGTTTAATTCGTTTAATGGATTGGGTCGGGATTTTCAGGGGTAGACCATTAAACAATATACCATGATGAGAAGGAATTGGACCGCCAGGGAATACAGAAAATGTTGAAACTAATACAAAATTTAATAGAGCTTATGATTTTTGTACTCTTTAAAACAGATAAACTTATTTATTGTACAATGAAATTATTAGGAAAATATAAGAGTATTGAGTCAAACCAAGGGACTTTTAATAGAGATAACGTAATGGTAATGAGACCATAACAGGAGGAAAAAGGATGTATCAAGTTGGTATACTAACAATGAGCGATAAAGGTTCTCGTGGTGAACGAGAAGATTTATCGAAAAAAGTAATAGAGGAAATAGTAATAGAGCATGGTTACAAGGTGGTGGTTTATCGTCTAATTCCAGATGATTTTGAAAGGATAAAAAAAGAATTGATTGAAATGGCTGATGAGCTAAAAGTAGATTTGATTTTAACAAGTGGAGGAACTGGTTTTTCAATGCGGGATGTAACGCCGGAGGCAACCAAAGCCGTAATGACTCGCGATGTGCCAGGTATTAGTGAAGCGATGCGAGCTTCCAGTATGGAAGTAACCAGGCGGGCTATGCTATCAAGGGCTGCATCGGGTTTGCGTAACTCGACCCTGATTATTAACTTACCCGGCTCACCGAAAGCATGTCGAGAAAATTTAAATAGCATCATCGATCAATTAAAACATGGTCTTGATATTTTGACAGGTCGATCAGGCGATTGTGCCGCGCCAGATAAGCATCATGAACAGCACTAATACAGCCATCATCTTGGCGGGCGGCAGAAGTCTACGCATGGGCTTTGACAAACAGCTTTTACAATTAAATGATGAATACCTGTTGGCTAAAAATTTGGATTTATTATTAGAAATCTTTTCGGAAATTATTGTGGTGGCTAATGAGCCCGGCTCTTTATTAGAAATTCCAAGAATTCAAGAAACAACTATTGTATCAGACCAGTATAAAGAGGCGGGCCCTTTGGCTGGTATTCATGCAGGGTTGTTAGCGTCTTCTTCGGATTATAGTTTTGTTCTGGCCTGCGATATGCCAGTGCTAGACCCAATATACATTCGGAAAATGAAGCTTCGAATGGCTGAGGTGAAAGACGGCGCCGATGGTTTGATTAATGTGAATCGGATCACCGGCGAGCCGGAACCTTTTTGCGCTTTTTATGGGAAGCATTTGGTTCCAGACATGGAAGGGTTTATTGAAAGTCACCGCCGATCCTTGCGCCATTTTATAGACCACCATCGCTTTTAAAGAGTAGATTATCCAGCCAAGTCTGATTCCTCAGATATCTTTTTTAATATCAATGATAAAAAAGATTTAAGGCAATACCATGAAGGGGCAGAGCCCATGACCCTCCAATTAAGTCAGCTTGAAGACCACTTGGCATCACCTATGGTGTCAATGCCCATTATTCGCTTTAAAGGTAAGGCAAAAGCCGAGCTGGAAGATGAGGTCATTACTGAAGCTGAATTAACTCTTCGGGTCAATGGTGATTTTCTTCAAACCATGTATGCCACACCCAGTCATCTTAAAGAGTTAATTACAGGAAATTTATTTTCTCAAGGCTTGATTGACAAGGCAAGTGCTACTAAAGAAATCAACTTTGAACGATTAAAAGAAGACAGCGTCCATTTAGTGATAGAGGTTGAAATAGAAGACGATAACTTGTCGAAACCCGAGGATTCCTTAAGCCCGCTTCATACGAGCTCGGGTATCATTCGATCCAAGTCATTTGAAAAAACATCTTTAAACCGTTCAAACCAAGCAATGGATCTTGATATCACTGCCATCACTAAGCTTTCAGCTGCATTTCAGGACACCTCGGCTTTATTTGCTCGCACTGGTGGCAGTCATGCCTGTGCCCTAATAAAGGACAACCAAATTATTTCTTTCATGGAAGACATTGGACGTCACAATGCCTTGGATAAATTGATTGGCCATGCCTTAATCAATGGCACTGATTTAGCCCCTTGCTTAATTCTACTGTCCGGACGAATGGCATCTGAAATGACAATGAAAGTTTTAAAAACACCAGTAACAGGACTCTTATCTCGAGCTGCACCCACTGATCGATCCATTCACTTGGCACGGCTGCATAACTTAACCTTAATGGGTTTTATTCGAGGGGACCGCTTAAATATTTACCATTTAAATGGTGGACATAGAATATAGGGCATCTGAACCATGTAGGTCATATAAGTGAAGTAAGCCATCTATGTGATGTAAGCCATCTATGTGATGTAAGTCATATAAGTGAGTAAGTTCTATAAGCCTAGAGTACAGACAGCTTTTCTTTGAAACAATCTGTGCTGGAATGGATTTTAACGAAAATAGGCAGAAGTCGCCCATCCTCTATAGGTGGGTGATGAATGCCTTCGGTATGAGGGTACCGTTGGTAACTCGAAAACCAATATAAGAAGCTTATTGTCTTTTGACAACTGGCGGC
>JAAZGI010000016.1 GCA_012511315.1 Clostridium sp. | reverse complement strand
TGGGACTTTACTGGGGAGTTGCGTCTTTTAGGGATTCATCAACAAGTGAATTCACTCTTAGCGATTCAGGCTCTTTACGAATTAAATCAAGTAAAACAGCTCGGTTTAAAACCAGAGAAAATCCAGGAATCACTAAAACAAGTTCACTGGATGGGACGTTTTGAGATTATGAGTCAAGATCCCTTAGTTATCATCGATGGAGCTCATAATGTGGATGGCATTAAACAGCTGAAAAATTCTTTGAACTTTTATTACCCAGAAAGACCCTACGTTCTGATTTTAGGAATTTTAGCGGATAAAGATACCCATACCATGGCAGATATGATTGCTCGGGACGCTGCTTCAGTAATCTGTGTGACGCCGAATTCAGAACGAGCATCCCTAGCTTATGATCTTTACGAATACATTCATTCCTTTAATGATCATGTGACCTGGAAGGAAGACTATTTAGAGGCCTTGGAACTGGCTTTGGAACAAATTCCAGACAATGGACTTTTGATTGCTTCCGGTTCTTTGTACATGGTGGGGGATTTACGTCGGGTAATGCGCCAGAAATTTAACCTTGATTATGAACATTAAGGTAGCAAGAAAATAATAAAGAGGTGGAGACCATGTTAGATATTAAAATAATCAGAAACCAACCGGATCTAGTCCGGGAAAACTTAAAGAAAAAGTTTCAAGAAGAAAAATTGCCCTTGGTCGACGAAGTGTTAGACCTGGACATTAAGTATCGCGCAGCTTTAACTGATGCGGAGAATCTAAAGAGCCAGCGCAATGCTTTATCGAAAGAAATAGGGATGCTCATGGGGCAAGGGAAAAAAGAAGAAGCTGAAGAAATTAAAAAGAAAGTGAAAGAAGATGCCGATCGTCTCGCGGCTTTAGATGAAGAAGCGAAAACCTTGGCAGAAGAATTACAAGCCCGGATGATGACCATTCCTAATATCATCGATGATACGGTACCAATCGGTCGAGATGATTCGGAAAATGTGGAAGTGGAAAGATTTGGTGAACCCCTTGTGCCAAGCTATGAAATTCCCTACCACATGGATATTGTCGAAGCTTTAAATGGAGCGCGGATGGATTCTGCACGGCAGACCTCAGGGAATGGTTTTTGGTTCCTACAAGGGGACATTGCTCGCCTGCACTCAGCTGTGATGAGCTATGCCAGAGACTTTATGATTGATCGAGGCTTTACCTACTGCATTCCACCATACATGGTGCGTTCTAGAGTAGTGGATGGTGTGATGAGTTTTGCAGAACGAGATAATATGATGTACAAGGTGGAGGGAGAAGATCTTTATCTAATTGGTACCTCTGAACACTCTATGATTGGTCAATTTATCGATAGCATCGTTCCAAATGAGGAATTACCGTTAACTTTAACGTCCTCTTCACCTTGCTTCCGTAAAGAAGTAGGGGCTCACGGAATTGAAGAAAGAGGCCTTTATCGGGTCCACCAATTTGAAAAACAAGAAATGATTGTAATTTCAGAACCAGAAGACTCCATGGAATGGTTCCATAAAATGGCAGATTTGACTGTGGAATTTTTCCGGACCCTAGATATCCCAGTTAGAAAATTAGAATGTTGCTCTGGAGACTTAGCTGATTTAAAAGTGAAATCTTTAGATGTTGAAGCTTGGTCACCACGACAGGAAAAATATTTTGAGGTGGGCTCTTGCTCAAACCTTGGCGATGCTCAAGCCCGTCGTTTGTCCATTCGTACCAAAGGGGATGGGGGAACCTATTATCCTCATATATTAAACAACACCGTGGTAGCTCCTCCTCGGATGCTGATTTCTTTTTTAGAAAATCATTATCAAGAAGATGGTTCTATTTTGATACCAGAAGCCTTAAGACCCTACATGGGCAATAAGGATCGTATTACCAAGCCGGAAAAATAGAAGTTGGGAAACTAACAGTTGGAAAACTAAAATCTAAGTGGAATACTATAAAGGTAATCCAAGGTGTATAAATTTATAATGCCTTACCCTTAAAATGTTTTCCTTTAAACGAAACAAGTAAACAACAAAATGGTAGGGGATCAATTTTTGAATTGATCCCCTACCATTTTACTGTTTTAAGATTAGAAACGGCACTCTATTCTTCAGGTTCTAAGTCAGGCTGTTCAAATAAGGTTTGCCTCGCTTCTCGAGTGGCGGTTGCATCCTTAGGACGATTTGCTGTTAAAAGATCCATGAATTGATAATAGACGGTTTCAGGATTGCGCTTCCAATTTTCACAGATATATTCAGCCTCTTCCGCGCTCTGTACTTCAATGCCTAAATTAAAAATCATACGACGTCCTTCTTTTGCATGGATTTCCACTAAAAAGTGGTCTGAATCGACAGCCTGATAAGAAGCGTAGATGGTGTTTTTTTCGATGAGTTCATTTTTCATTTCTTCCATGTAGACATCAATCATGGAGCGTTTATGTACATCAAGATTTGAAGAAAACAAGTCTAGCATTGAGCGGCCAGAGTCTGTAATCTCAACGTATTCATCCAAGCCATCTTTATCTAGAATGATGAAACGACCATCTTTCAAGCCATAAATGGAATCTTGAAAGTTATAGTAGCTCATTAGTAGATTATCCAGCATAATCATGGACAGGTCATGCTTGGTCATGGCATAGCGCGCATTAACCAAAGCATACAAGATCAATATTTTATTTTCTGCTATATTTTTATTGTCCTGCATAAAATCCTCCATTAAATAATTCCTATAGCCTAATAATAGCACATCATAGCCGTTCCCATATAGTTCTTAGTTTAGAAACTTTTGCAGGGGTTGTTTTTAACTGATTTTCTTATCCACCTAGAGAGCGTGGGGCCAACCGTTTTAAGTATTAATTATATCTAAAACATGGCTCAATGGATTCACTGTATCAAGCCAAATATCTGGTTCCAAGCCTTGACCTTCTTCAATCCCGCTGTCATAAATCTTGTGGTGACACCAAACAGTTGCTTTTGAATAAGGTAAATAGTAAATCAACAAGTCTCCAAAACGACCAATTCCCAGAGTATTGCATCCATATACGGTTCTGTTTTCTATGCAAGAGGTCATCTTTATGGCAAGTTCACCAGAGGAGGCAACGGAATCATTAACAATAATGTGTAAATGTCCAGAGAAGACGTTGGGTTTTGCATGATTTTCATATTCTTTAATTTCTTTAAAACCATAAGGAATTTCTTGTATCTGACCTGTTTCTTTTGCATGGACCAAAGTGGATTCTAGTTGATAAGTTTGGTTACTATCTGAGCAGCAATCACTTAAACCTGTAATGAACCGCTTTGCAAACTCAGCATTACCACCCATATTGTTGGATAAATCCCAAATAACATGAGCAGAACGCCTAAGTTCTTTTCCGGTTTGATACATTGCATCCAAGTCTTCTGGATTGTCACTAATGAAGGTAGAGCTTTTTAGATAAGCAACTTGATCAAAATATGTTTTATCTTGAATGGTTATCGTCTTACTGGTGCTGCTTTTAATTGGGTGAACTGGAATGGCAATGCTCTCTTGATCAATAAATACATCTAAGGTTTTTAGGTCACTATATGATCTTGCGCCCATTAAATAACTGGTTTCCCCATTTTTAACTTAACCTAAGCAGAAGTCGCCCATCCTCTA
>JAAZGI010000136.1 GCA_012511315.1 Clostridium sp. | reverse complement strand
TTTTTCCAATAAATAGGAGCGGGTCCCTCGACCCACTCCTAAGTAACATATTCTCAGTGGTTCTACTATACCACATTTCCACTGTTTTATCAACGCAAGCAAGAGGTGTCCACGCCTCATCCCTCGCCCCTTCATAAATTGTTGACACACCACTGAAAGCCTTTAAAACCAGCTCCTATTTCTCATTCTCCTTCGCTGCTTACGCCGGTTCAAATGTTGCCTTATAAACTAGGCTTATTCAAATTAAACTTACCAAACTAGGTTTATTAAAATCAAACTGACTCAAACTAAGTTTAGCCAAGGAAACCTTAGCCCAACGAACCTTACCTAACTACACCTACCTAACTACCCTTAGCCAAAGAAAGAAATCTGGTTGGTGTCACCCAAGTGGTCCAAGGCTCCAATTTGGTCTAGAGCTTCCATAACGGTTCGGGTGGAACCGGTTCTATTTTTAAAATCTTGTTTGGACAAGAAGTCACCATTCTTGGCTTCTTCATATATAGCCATTCCAGCATTGTCACCAATACCATTCACTGAACCAAAGGGTGGCAACAATTGGTTTCCCACCACCTTGAAATGAGTGCCATGGCTCTTATAGATATCAACCGGTGCAAAACTAAATCCTCGCAAAAACATTTCATACACCAGCTCTAAAGCGGCGGCCAGGTTCTGCTCTTTGGGTGAGGCATCATTCCCTAGGCTGGCAATGGAATCAAGTTTTGCTTTCACTGCTTCTTGGCCCATTAAGACCAGTTCAGCATCAAAGTCTTTGGCCCGCACGGAGAAAAAGGTTGCATAATACTCTAAGGGATAATAAACCTTAAACCAAGCGATGCGCACCGCCATGGTGACATAGGCCACAGCATGACCTTTCGGGAACATGTATTTAATTTTTTTACAAGATTCAATATACCACTCAGGTACATTGTGTTTACGCATTTGGTCTTCTTCCTCTGGTTTTAAGCCCTTCCCTTTACGTACTTTTTCCGTAATAAAGAAGGCATCTTTACTAGGTAAGCCCCGCTCAATTAAATAGAGCATAATATTATCACGTAGGGAGATACAACCACTAAGGTCCGTATCGCCATTTTTGATATAGTGCTGGGCATTGTTAAGCCACACGTCTGTCCCATGGGATAGACCCGATATGCGAACCAAATCAGCAAAGGTCTTGGGATTGGTATCCACCAGCATCTGACGAACAAACTTTGTGCCAAACTCTGGCACACCAATGGTTCCAACTGGAGTTCCTAGTTTCTTGGCATCAATGCCTAAGGCTTTGGTGGAAGAGAACAAGGACAAGACCTTGTCATCCGTTAAGGGGATCCCCGTGGGTTCGACACCAGTCAGATCTTGCAACATCCGCAGAATTGTGGGGTCATCATGGCCCAAGATATCTAGTTTCAGCAAACGACCTGAAATGGAGTGGTAATCAAAGTGAGTGGTTACAATTTCTGTTTTCGTATCATCCGCTGGTCGCTGGACTGGTGAAAAGTTATGAATGTTATTGTCGGCAGGAACAACCATAATTCCCCCTGGGTGCTGGCCAGTGGATCGCTTAATACCCGTGCAACCTTGAGCCAAGCGTTCCATCTCTGCCCGGGTGGCAAAGAGTTCCTTCTCTTCTAAAAACTTACGAACGTAACCCATGGCAGTTTTTTCTGCCACCGTTGTAATTGTCCCCGCCCGGAACACATAATCCTTACCGAAAATGACTTCACAGAATTTGTGAATGGCTGGTTGATTATCGCCTGAGAAGTTTAAGTCAATATCTGGTTCTTTATCACCTTCAAAGCCTAAGAAGGTTTCAAAGGGAATGTCATGACCATCACGAATATAAAGCACGCCACAATCAGGACACATTTTCTCTGGTAAATCCACGCCAGAGGACACTGGACCTGTGGTGAAAAACTCTGACTTTTTACAGCTTGGACAAACATAGTGGGGTGGCAAGCCATTCACTTCTGTGATATCTGTAAAGGTCGCAACCAAAGAAGAACCAACGGAACCACGAGATCCAACCAAATAGCCATCTTATAAGCTCTTTTTAACCAGTTTATGAGCAAGTAAGTAAAGCACAGCATAGCCATTGCCGATAATCGAATCCAATTCCCGTTGGACCCGTTTTTCTACCAATTCTGGTAGTGGTTTCCCATAAATGGACCAAGCTTTTTCCATGGTCATAGTCCGCACTTCTTCCTCGGCACCATCCATTTTAGGTGGGAAGGTCCCCTTTGGAACCGGCAGCATGGGTTCCACCATGGCTGCAACCCGCCTGGTATTATCAACCACCACCTCCCGAGCCGTTTGTGGCCCTAGGTAGGCAAATTCCTGAAGCATTTCATCAGTGGTCATAAAATACATGGGTAAATCATTTACCCCAGCCCCAGCAAAGCCGTGACAGTAGGTTAAAATGTGACGGAATTCCTTATCCTCAGGCCGAAGCATATGAACATCTCCAGTGGCTACCACTGGTTTGCCTAATTGTTTCCCCAGTTTATAGATCCTACGGTTTATGTTTTGTAGCTGACCTTCCGTGACCCGATTTTCAAAAAACAGATGGCTGTTATTTTGAATCGGTTGAATCTCCAGATAATCGTAGAAGCCAGCAATTCGCTGGATCTCATCATCCCGCCGTCCATCTAATATGGCTCGGAAGAGTTCTGAATTCCTGCAAGCTGAACCCAAGAGGAGGTTTTCCCTGTTTTCTATTAATAAGGATTTGGGCAAACGCGGATTCCGATGAAAGTGTTTGATGTGCGCATCGGATACCAATTCATAAAGGGTTCTTAAACCCGCTTGATTTTTAGCCAAGACAATCACATGGTCTGGCATAGGCTTTTTAATATCTTGCTTGATCCAATAGTCTTCATTTAAAGCCCTGGTGTCATGAATCCCTTCTGCTTCCAAGCTTTCAAAGGAACGCAATAGGATATTAGCCGTGGTTTCTGCATCATCCACCGCCCGGTGATGGCTACCCATAAAGATGTTTAAGTGTTTGGCAATGCTATCTAAGCGGTGACGCTTTAAGGCTGGATAAAGATAGCGAGCCAAAGTTACCGTATCAAACTGGCTGTTCTCAAAAGGTATTTCTAAAAGCTTCGCGTTTTGCCGAATAAAGCCCATGTCAAAATTCGCATTATGAGCTACCAGAGGTGCATCGCCACAAAAATCTAGAAACTCAGGCAAGACCGCATCAATGGTGCGCTGCCCTTTCACCATGGAATCAGTGATTCCGGTGAGTTCAATAATCTTAGCCGGCAGGGGTCTTTTAGGGTCTACAAAGGCTGAGTATCGTTCCACCACAAACTGGTCTTTAATCTTGACCGCCCCAATTTCAATGATGTTGTCATTGACATGGGAAAAACCTGTGGTTTCAATATCAAAAACAACAAATTCATCGTTAAAGTCAATGGGCTCTTGGGCGTTACAAATACCGCTTATGTCATCAACCACATAAGCCTCCACCCCATAGAGCACCTTAATCTTATCTCCAGCCGCATCCATAGCTTCTGGAAAAGCTTGAACCACGCCGTGGTCTGTAATGGCAATAGCCTCATGACCCCAGTCAATGGCTTGGCTAATTAATTTTTTAGCTGACACAATCCCATCCATGGTACTCATGGTGGTGTGAGCATGGAGTTCAACCCGCTATTCAGCAGCCTTGT
>JAAZGI010000135.1 GCA_012511315.1 Clostridium sp. | reverse complement strand
GTTTCTGTTGTCGTGGTTTCTGTTGTCGTGGTGCTAGTTGTTGTACTAGGTTTTGTCGTTGCCGGATCTGGCTGATGCTCCATCGGAATCCGCTCTGGATAGCGTTTTACATTGTACTGCGCTTCCCATTCATCCAAAAGTTCAGCAACTTTTTTCGTCTTTTGATTACTAATCAAAAGGTTCCTAATATCTTCTTTCAGAGTCCGTTCAACACCGTCGTCTCCTGTTACTTTATCCGACAATTCAAGAACGGTATCCTCTTCCACTACATCGGTGACTTTAATAATATGCCAGCCAAAGCTTGTTTTAACAGGTTCGGAAATTTCACCCTCTGGAACCTTCTTGGCTTCAGCCATAAAGTCTGGTCCAAGTTCCTCTGTGTCCCAAGGGAATGATCCTAACAGACCCCCTTCATCTTTACTTGAATCTTGTCCATACTCTTTAGCAATTTCAGCAAAATCAGCTCCAGCGTCCAATTTAGCTTTGGCTTCCTTAGCCTTCGCCTCAGCCGCTTCATCCTCTGGCTTACCAAAGAAAATGTGGTAGAGTGTGCCACCGGCTTCCGTGGTGAAATCAGTTGCCTTATGTTCCTCATAGTAGGTGTTGATATCAGGATCTTCTACGGTGACGTCTTTCGTGACCTCATCTAGGAGCTTCTCAACCCGTAATCCCTTGATAACTTCTGCTTTATAGCTTTCAGCTGTGAAACCTGCTTCTTTTAGTAATTCATCATATTTTTCTTGTCCACCAGTACTTTCGATGTCGGCTTTTACGATTTCTTCATACTCGGCCAGCATCTCAGCTGACTCTTTAGGAATATTCATCTCATCAGCTTTTCGCTCCATGAGTTGACTTCTCATTTTAGAATCCATAATTTGGATTTTCTGTTGCTCTAATTGAGGAAGCAAGTATTCCATGTTTTCCTCGCCATACTGTGCCTCTTGGCCTGCTAAATATACTTCATAATCGTCTAAGACTTCCCCGTAGGTTACTTTAATCCCCTCATCGCCTTCAACGAGAATAGTTCCTCTTAGTTCCGCCTCCTCTCTTTCAATGGCTTCGTCCGTCTTTACTACCAGGCCACATCCTGACAAAACCGACAGGCTCATGCCTACGGTAAGAACTGCTGCTATTTTTTTTAATCCGATCAATTTTTTACACTCCTAGTTGTCCTCCAAAGGGAGGCTTATTTGCGTTTTAATTTCTATTTTCCGAAACGCTCGGATATACTTTTTTCTTGTAAAACATCAAGGTTCATTATAAATGTTTTCACTAAAAGTGGCAACTGGAACCGTCTATTCTCACAACTTTGCCACTAATTCCCCACAATTCCCCAAATGAGGAGCTTAATGTTGTTTTAAATTTGTTTTAAATTTTCCATTAGGCAACTATCCTAGTTTTTAGTCGATTTTCAGTCTTCAGCCCTACTACCCTTAAAAGTTTATTTCTGTCTGTCTTATTTTCCGCTTAATTTTTCTACTGTGTAAACTTTTGTCTTCTCTAGGTTTTTGACTAGACTTTTTTTTCTAATTACTCAGATATTTCTGTCGATTCAGATTTTTCACGAGCGCGTTTTGCTTTTTGCTCAGCTTGTTCCGCTTTCTCTTTTTTTTCTGCCGCTTTTGCAGCCTCTTGGGCTGGTTTACCCATGGCATCGAACAGTTTACCCAGGTCCCGGATTAACCGTTCTTTATTGGTTTGATAACGGAATTCCAGTTGAGGAGTTGGCTTATCAAAAAACCGAGTTCTCTGTGCATATTCTTTTGAGGCGACCACGTCCACGTATTCCCCTTTAACCGCTTCTGCATCAACAAAGGTAATCACCACCGATGTCCCTCGATCACGAATTTCAGTGATACCTAAGGCTTTTGCCTTAGCTCTTAATAGGGCCACATCCATCAAATTATAGGTGGCATCTGGAATATCCGAGAAACGATCTTCTAGCTCTTCTTTGACGTGGAAATAGTCTTCTTTGGTTTCAATGGCAGCAATTTTTTTGTACATTTGGATTTTCAGCACTTCATCGCCAATGTATTCTTTTGGTATGTAGGCGTCCAAGCGAATATCTACCACCGTTTCCGCAGCACCACGTTGTTCGTGGCCGGTGAGCTTTTTGACGGCCTCATCCAGCATTCTGATGTACATATCATAACCAACTGCAGCCATCTGACCGGACTGGGCTTTGCCCATCATATTACCCGCGCCTCGAATTTCCAAGTCTCGCATAGCAATTCGAAAGCCTGAGCCAAGATCAGTGAAATCCTTTAAGGCCTTGAGCCGTTTTTCAGCCACCACCGTTAAGACTTTATCCCGTCGGTAAGTTAAATAGGCATAGGCAATTCGATTGCTCCGACCCACGCGGCCTCGTAACTGATAAAGCTGAGACAATCCCAGTTTATCCGAATCATAAATAATAATGGTGTTGACGTTGGAGATATCAAGACCCGTTTCAATAATGGTGGAACTGACCAGCACATCAAAGCGTCCTTCCATAAACTCCACCATCACGTCTTCAAGTTCTCGTTCCGCTAATTGGCCATGGGCAATGCCAAACTCAACTTCCGGCACCAGTTTTTTGAGATAATTTGCCATTCGCTCAATTTCCTGCACTCGATTAAAAACAAAGTAGCATTGACCCTGTCGGCCTTTCTCCCGCAAAATGGCATCTCGAATTAGCTGTTCATTGAATTCCACCACATAAGTTTGAATGGGAAAGCGATCTTCTGGAGGCGTTTCAATTAATGAAATATCGCGTATTCCCGTCATACTCATATTCAAAGTTCTTGGAATCGGTGTGGCCGATAACGTCAACACATCCACCGTTTGCTTGAGTTCTTTAAGCTTTTCTTTATGCTTTACACCAAAGCGTTGTTCTTCATCCACCACCAATAAGCCAAGGTCTTTAAAGACCACACTTTTACCCAGCAGTTTATGAGTCCCAATAATAATATCCAAGTTGCCCTCTTTTAAGCGAGACAAGGTTTCCTTGACTTGCCGTGGTGTTCGAAAGCGAGAAACCATGTCAACACTAACGGCAAAGCCATCAAACCGACGACTAAAGTTTTTATAGTGTTGCTCCGCTAAGATGGTGGTAGGCACTAAAACCGCCACTTGTTTTCCGTCCATAATGGCCTTAAAAGCCGCTCGCATGGCGACTTCCGTCTTACCATAACCCACATCACCACAAAGAAGTCGATCCATCACCCGGGGTGATTCCATATCTCGTTTAATCTCTTCGAT
>JAAZGI010000134.1 GCA_012511315.1 Clostridium sp. | reverse complement strand
TAATGGCCTGTTTATATTTGTAAATTAAGGCTCATTTTCTAAAGCATAACCCGGCCCCCTACTCAACCGTTTGGGTTAAGTAGGGGGCCGGGTTTATTTAAATCTTATATTGGATTTTAAATTATTCTACTAAAGATTCTAAACACTAGTTTCGGCATATTTTTGGTTATAAAAAGAATTATTTCCAACTAAAATGCTATTGTCTTTTTGTGCACCTCTAGACGTAGAGCCGTTGGCATAAAAAACATACTTGCGAGAAAATAAATTCCTAGATCTGTTGCTGCCGAAGCTACGCTACCGAAAAAGACAAAAACATTTAAAATGACAAGTCCTGTAACAATTGAAGCACTATCCAATAAGAACATTTGCAATAAAGTAAATCGTTGGTAGAAGTGATACATTGCTTTAAAGTATATGGTTAAAATAAAAGCTATAAGAATAAAATAAACTGGTAGTGGTAAGAATTTCTGTAAAAAAAACGGAAATATTAAATACAAAAACCAAAACACAATGCTATAGTGTTCGCAAAAATAATTTAATTGTTTCTCGGTCATATCCTCGCCTCCCTACATGTGACCACCCTTAGGCGCTTTATCACACTTCTTTTTTCTTAAAAATTATAAACTAAAACGACTGGCCTAGCAAACCAAGAATGTTTGTCCTAGCTTAGAGGCGTTCCTTTGAGGCTCCTTTGGAGTTTCGATAGCGCTCCTCCAACTTATCAACCGCTTCAACTCGCACCTTGTTTTCCTCTACTTCCTTGCTCCCCCAATAGGGATATCTAATCCCCTTATTATGGATTAACAAGGAATTAATTGATCCCCCCACCACCATAATAATGGATATCAGTAGCAACCAGAAAATCAAAATAACGACTGCTCCCATCGCTCCATAAAATCGGCTATAATTCGCAAATGTCGCTACATAAAATTGAAAACCCATAGAGACTACCATAAATGCGACGGACGCTGTAATAGCACCAGGTAAGGCATAACGAATTTTAATTTTTTTAGCCGGCACAAAAATATAAAACGCTAAAAATAGAAGTAAAATAAAGGCTAAGGGCAAAATCATACTCAGTATTGTTTCACTAGAACCAATCTCAACTGTGGGTAGATAACTTTTTACCGTACTGATAATTGGTTGAAAAAATACAACTAAGAGTAGTGAACCGACAATTCCTATGGCTAAAAGCACTACATAGATGATGGCATTTAAATTAACCAAGAAAAAAGATCGTTCTTCTTTTAAACCGTGGACCTTGTTCATCGCTTTCATAAAAGCCTTGAATCCACCAGCTGCCGACCAAATAGCCGTGATAATAGAGATGGACAGCAAGGTTCCATTTTGTTTTCCTGCTACCTCATTGACAATCCCTTCAAATAAACCGAAAGCTTCTCCTGGCATTAGCACCTCAATCTGCTCAATAATTTTATCTGGATCCAAATTAATAAAACCAACCAAGGTTAAAAGGAAAATCAAAAAAGGGAAAATCGCTAACATCAGACGATAAGACAGTTGATAAGCATATGGAATGGCATCGTCTTGTTTCAATTTACTCAGCAAGTCTTTAATAAATTGAACCAATTTATTTCCTTTTAAAGTTTTTACTATTCCCATAAATTCGTCTCCTTTCATCAGACTGAACCCTTCCAGTCTTTATTATATCCTACCAGTTATCATCAAAAAAATAAGGCATCTTTTATAAAGATTTTAAAATTAAACTTCAGTTCATATTTATCTGGCCATTTCATGGTTTCCCTTTAATTCTCTTGATACCACTCACTTTTCACGGTACACGTTTAATTTTCACTGGACACACTTAATTTTCACGGTCCCCTGAATTTAATCAGCTTGGAATTAGGCTTGGCAAGTAGATCTATGCTCAAGAAAGTTGTTGCTTGCTGTTCAGATTAAACTGCACATTAAGGAACAATAAACAGGCAGTAACCATTAGCAATCCCTCTTCGTTTCCCAGAACCTTTAATTTTTATAAGCAATTTTAAAAGTCAGTGGTGTCAAATCCTCGGCATATTAGTTTATCTCTATTTAGAGGGAGTCCCCACCTAGTTTAGCAACATCTTCCATTGGAAACCAACTGGAAGGTAGTAGTTTCAACACATTGCGTTGGCGGTAGCGACTATCCATTAACAGAAGAATTCCTTGATCGGTTTCACTTCGAATCACTCGACCCCCAGCTTGTGTTACTTTATTTAAGCCAGGATATGTGTAAGCATAATGAAAACCTTCATTTTTTTCTGAATTAAAGTATTCCATGATTAATTCTTGTTCAAAATTAAACTGTGGATAGCCTAAGCCGATTATGGCAGAGCCAATTAAACGGTCTCCCTTCAAGTCAATGCCCTCAGCAAAAACCCCGCCTAAGACCATAAAGTAAAGAAAGCTTTGTTCCCTTTCTTCATCAAACTCCGCCAATACTTTGGCCCGATCCCCTTCCGATAAACCTGGTTCTTGGAGTCTTACATCATATTTATGACCATATTCTTCCATAAACACTTCATGTGCTTTTCGCATATAAACATAGGAGGGAAAAAAAGCTACATAGTTTCCAGTTTTCCTTTGCAGCATATGATCCAAGTTTCGACTAATAGCCCCATAGCTATGTTCCCGAGCTCGGAACCTGGTATCCACTTTATAATCGCAATAAACCTTTAAGTTTTCTTCGGGGAAAGGAGAAGCCAACATCATCCGGTAATCATCTTCATTTGCCCCGTAGAGGTCCATATAATAATCCATCGGGGTCAAGGTGGCTGAGAAAAAAACAATACTGTCAGCTCGCTTGGAGGCAGCCTTCAAGTTTTCGCCAGGGTGGATGCAAAATAGCTTGTAACTAATGTCTTGATCTTTAGCCAAGGCATAGCTTAAATATCCGTGACCATAAAGTTCTGCAATTCGTGTAAAAGCTAAACTATTAAAATAGGTGTCCATCAAGGCTTCTTGAATTTTCTGATCACGTTCTTTATTCTTTTCTTTCTGTGCGACTTTCTCTTCATCCTGAAGATACTTCTCACAAGCCCCTCGAAAGCCCTCCACCGCCTTTAGGATCAAAGGATCATAGTCCTCAGTCATTATCCTCCCCGCTTCAGGCAAAGCCTCCTGGAGAGCTCTCAGCTCATCTGAGACCTTGCCTGCTTTATTTGCAATCCCTACATCAATCCGTCTAAATCCATCAGACAACTCTTCAAAAGCAGTTGCAGCAATCTCAGCTGAAAACATTGATCGTGCACGGTCGAGTAAGTTATGAGCCTCGTCCACCAAAAAAGTGATTTGTTCTCGCTTTTCATCAAAAAACCGTTTCAAATAAACTCTTGGATCAAAGGCATAATTATAATCTCCGATAATAATATCGGCATATAAGGACAAGTCCAAGGAATACTCAAAAGGACAAACCTGATGTTTCTGTGCATAGTTCTCCAAGACCTCTCGAGACATGGAGTCTTCGCTGCTCAATAAATCCTTCATGGCACCATGAACTTTATCATAATAGCCTTTGGCATAGGGACAGTGGTCTGCCTCACAGCGGACCTCATCCATAAAGCATATCTTTTCTTTTGACGTTAAAGTCAAAGAGCGCAGCTTAGCTCCTCCCTGACGGAGAAGTCCTACCGACTCTTCACCAATTTGTTTCCCTGTACCTTTTGGAGTTAAATAAAAAATACGATCAGTTCGGCCTTCCCGTAGGGCTTTGACAGCTGGGAAAATAGCTGAGATGGTTTTTCCAATTCCAGTCGGCGCTTGAACAAAAATCTGTTTTTTGTCCCGTATGGTTCCATACACATTAACCGCCATCTCCCGTTGTCCTGGGCGATAGTCAGCAAATGGAAAATCGGAAAAAACAATGCTTTGGTCTCGCTTTTCTTTCCAGCGAAAATATAGGCGCTTTAGCTCCACATAGCTTTCTAGAACCTCTCCGGCAAAAATCTCCAGTTCATCTTTACTATACTGTTTATCAATGGAATAAAGCTGCTCTGTATCAATGTTAAAATAGGTCAGCTTAAGCTGGATTTCATCTAAATCTTGTTGTTTCAAATACATTAATCCATAAAACTTTAATTGAGCCCAGTGCAGTGGATTATTATATTCTGCCAAAGCCTCAGCTGAAAGATAAGTGCTTTTAATTTCTTCGATATATTGACCCGGCAAAATTCCATCTGCCCTACCATCTACTGTGACTTTAATATCATCAAAGTCAAACTCTGTTTTTAAATAAAATTCTCGGTGATACAGTGGCTCTTCCGCCAAACGGCGCTCTTGATGCAAGCGATGCACCCGAGACCCCTCCTCTGCCCGTTCCGGTGATAAGAATCGCATTTCCGATCCGATATCCCCAGTCATCAGCATGGATTCCACCAAATTTCTAACTGATATTTTTAATTGATACATTGGTACCTCATACTGATTCCTAAATCCCCTTGTTGGGATTCTTTGTCTGATTTAAATATTGCCATTTATCCATATATCGCATTACCCCGATATTGCTTTTTTATTGTTAGACTACTATTATAACGCATCTGTAAAATCTTGTTCAAATATTATACCCGACCATTAAACTATGATAGAATATGTATGGAAGAGAGGTCTTACTATGGCAAAAGAAAATAAAGAAAAAACCATCCGTATCAACCCCGCTGCCGTCGAAAAGATGAAACTTGAACATAAAGAAGGTTTTGTTTATCGAATCGAAATTTCCACATTCAACTGACGCGGCCCTATTTATCGTCTGGTTCAGACGGAAAATACCGCAGATGAGGATTTGGTCGTCACTGACCATGATCTAACCATCCATGCAGCAGCTGACACATTGGAATTCTTCGAAGAACTTAAGATTGATATAGCTTATATGTTCGGCGATGAAAACTTGGTTGTTAAGGATCGAACCGTTTAAAGGTTCAAGCAAGACTGCATAGTTCAACAAACAAAAGATAAGAGGTGTAAAAAATGGAAGATACCGAAAGAGTCCGTATTTCCCCAGCAGCTGTCGAGAAAATGAAATCTCTAGCTGTTGATGGTCAATATTTTAAAATTAATATGATTAATAGCTGCTGAAGTGGCCCAGAATTCCGTCTGGTTCAGACGGACACAATTAGCAGCGAAGACTTAGCCTACCAGGAAGGCGACATCACGGTTTACTTAGACCCTAATGCCCTACCTTTTATTGCAATTCTTGACATCGGCTTATTTGAAGCCTACGGTGAAGAAATGCTCCTCGTAGAAGAAAACTTGATATAAAAACAACTTGCACCTGATGCTTTGCATCAGGTGTTTTTATGATTGTTCTTTTTTTTATTCCTTTAAAAGTTTTCGAACTTATAGGTAAACTTAAATGTTCATTCGCCACTTTAAAGTTACCATTATTATGTTCCATTGGTTTAATTTCGTGATATTCAATTGCATTCTATTTAATACTTTCATAACAAAACTACTCAATACTTTAATTTCACCGATTCATTCCCTGCTTTATATATCAAGTTAATAAAAAAATAATATTGAAGGAGTGGTTTGTACTTGGTAAGTAAATACTTAAGTGATAGTGTGGACTTAGATGATTATTCAAAGGAGGGGTTTAAAATGAAAGCAAATCAACGTAGTGCTAATATTGATATAAAAGAAAAAATCTCTATACTATGGATCGTAGTGATGATAAATATGATTTTCGCAGATATTCTTTCTTTTATGCTACCAGGATTTTTGAATGATATAAACACAGGAAACACTCCATTTGGAATAACGCAGAAATTCTGTTGGTGTTTGCATTAATATTGGAAATCCCAATTGTAATGATTTTTCTTTCAAGAATTTTGAAAAATAAATTTAATCGTTGGGCAAATATTATTGCAAGTCTAATTACTATTATATTTGGTATTGGTGGCGGTTCACTAGCTCTTCATTATATATTTTTTGCAACTGTAGAAGTTCTTGTTCTGTTACTAATTATCAGATATGCATGGGAATTGAAATAAGGATAAACACGGTATATTCTCATTTCCCAGCAACCAATTTTTGATGGTTATTTGCTAGTTTATAGTTAAAGAGGAAAAACTTGAATCCCTTAAACCCTTTTAGTGAAAGGATTTAAGGGATTATATAATTGAGCTCCTCTTTAATAAAGGCTTGTCCATATACTTGGGATGCGCCTTTTCAAAGTACATTTTAATTACCTACTTATATGTTCCCTATCCCTAATATTATCTTGTCAGCACCCTCTTATTCATTACTAGTCTAGAAACTTTTAAAATTACAACCGGAGCAAACATACTTGCTCCGGTTGTGGACTATAGGGCTTTTCCGTCGGTTAATGTTTGAGACAACTGGTTGATGCTTTGAGTTAACAGCTCTAATTTACCTTCAATCCGAACCAAAAGGTAAAGCGTCACTGCAATCGGAAAACCCAAATTACCCACTAAATTAAATAACTCTTCCATATAACCACCTCCCACCTATAAATAGACAAAAGAGAAGGAATCGGCATAAACCCCTTCCTTCTCTTTTGTCTATTTATTTTGCCTATTTATCCCTTTACCATAACTTTCTCTTATCATATTATTCTTTTTATCTTTTGACATGTATGATTTCTGCATCTTCTTTTATAGCTCAGCCTTTATTAATTAGATCCCCTGACTAATAATAGTTTGAGCTCTCCGTTTTAAATCCGTTGCTCGAGCCACTAGGATCAAAACCTGAATAAATTGGCGGATTTGCTCATAACTGTCTTTGTTAATTTTTAGGGCGTCAATATATCCGTCAATCTCAGTTTCTGCCCAGTTCATTGGCAGGTCATCGCTATTACTGGTCACTCGATAAATTGCTAAAAACATCTCATAGGCTTCTTCCCAGCTTATAATATCATCTTCTGGTTTATTGATTTCATTAAAAGCCAAGGCAAATACTTTACGAATCTCTTCCGTCGTTAGGATGGGACGCATATAGCAAAGGAATACCAGTTGAATAAGATGCATCCTGTCATAGCCTCTTTTTTTACCATGAAATGGTTTGGTAATTACTTCACCTTTTATATAGTTTTGGATCATATTACCGGTAAACCGTTCCTCAGGAAAGTATTCATTAAGAAAATCAATGACTTGCGATAAAAACAAATCATATTTAGGCATTTCTTCTAAGCTTACTGGTTCATGGCCTCTTGTCTCTTCCATCCTACACCACCTCTCTAAATTATTATATGGTAACCTTAACCTCTTTTCAAGTTAACCACCATCTCCTTATTCGATATCAATAACCTTCATATACACGTCATTTTTCTTTAAGCCCCGTTCTTTAGCCGTCTTTTTCACGGCCTCCATTTTTGAAAGCCCGGCTTCTATATATTGAAAAACCTGATCTTCAATTGAAATTTCGGCTAGTTTAGCTTCCATCTCTTCTTGAATCACAGCGGAAGATTTTCCTTCCACCACAATCACATATTCGCCACGAGGCGTTTTTTCTAAATAGCGGTCTCCTAGTTCACTTAAGGTACCACGTTCATATTCTTGATGTAATTTGGTGACCTCTCGCCCAAGGCAAGCTTTACGGTTCCCCAAAACGCTCTCCAGCATGGGTAAAAACTCACGCATTCGGTGGGGGGCCTCATAAAATATTAAGGTTTCCTGACGATCAATCAACTCTTCTAATTGCCGTTTTCTTTTGGAACGATTTTTTTCAAGAAAACCAATAAAGCTGAACCGATCCGTAGCTAGCCCTGATCCAACCAGTACTGTGACAAAAGCAGATGGTCCAGGTAGCACATCCACTTCAATGCCGGCTTCAATGGCCGCCGCGATCACCACTTGACCTGGATCTGAAATCCCTGGCATCCCAGCATCGGATACTAAAGCCACTGTCTTGCCAAAAGAGACCGCATCTAGGATATCTTGAGTTCGCGCTTTTTCATTATGCATATGATAGCTAATAGTCGGTGCACTGGCCCCAAGATGTTGCAAAAGTCTTCCTGTGGTTCGAGTGTCTTCACAGGCAATTAGATCAGCCGCTAGAAGCACTTCCTTTGCTCGAAAGGTCATGTCCCCTAGGTTTCCAATCGGTGTCGGCACCACAATTAATTTATTGTCTTGCATCCCTATAGATCTCCTTTAATTCCTCAGTATAACTACCTGTATCAGTAAACATTGTTAATTCCGCTTCCCACTTCAAAAATGGTTTTTGACCCTTAAGTCCTTCCACCAAAATCATATTGGGCGCCTTGCCTTTTTTAGGTGCAACCATGCGGATTCTCTTTAATTCCAGTCCATGTTTGGCCATGAGGCGATAAATGTCAAATAAGCGCTCGGGCCGATGAACCATACAAAACCTTCCATGGTGGCGCAAAAGAAGACTAGCTGATGAAATAACCTCCTCTAGATTAACGGTGATTTCATGTCGAGCCACCATTAGCTCATCTTTCGGATTTAATAAACCACGCCCGGCTTCCTTGTAAGGTGGGTTGGCTGTGACAACATCAAAGGAGCCCAAACTTTTTATAAGCTCTTGATTGCGCAGATCCCCTTGGTGAATTTTAACCCGCTCCTTTAAGTTGTTTATCTCAACACTTCGCTGGGCCATATCAGCATATCTTTCCTGAATCTCGATTCCTTGAATATTTTGAGAGCTAGACCGTCCCGCCATTAGGGTAGGGATAATCCCAGATCCAGTACATAAGTCCATCACGGATTCTTTATTTTTTAAGTTCGTAAAATGAGCCAATAAAACTGCATCACTACCAAAGCGAAAGCCTGACTTTTTTTGTAAGAGCTTTAAACCGGCGCGACCTAAATCCTCTACTGTTTCATCATCATGAATCAAAGCCGCATCCCTTTGGACCGGACAAGCTCCATTTTCTTGCATGTCATCCATTCCTGTCTCCCTCTCTTCGTTTCCCCTACAATCCTCAACGGCTTAATTACCACCATCAAAGCTGAGAGCTTCACTAAAGCATTCACTAAATCAGTTATTGCTAAACCATGAGCTCTGTCACGAGCTGGTGCTGAATCCATTTCATATATTGTGCCATCTTTTACTTTCTTTTTATTTCTTTTTTTACTGCGTATTTTCTAGATTTCTTTCGCATTTTATATAGTTGGTTGACTGTCTTAGCTTTTCTGTTTCTTGTTTCCTGAAAATGTTACCAAACCAGTCTCTTTTCTTTTCATTTCCGGTGCGTTCTTAGGTTATAATAAAAGTGTATTTCCATTTTAACATGGAACTAACTCTGTATTAACTGGAGAAACAAGATGTTTGATTTGATTTTCAAAATGGATTACCGAATTGTTCACTTCGTGAACGCGCACCTGCGTAATCGGTTTTTTGATTATTTAAATATTGCTTTAACCTATCTTGGCTCCGATGTGTTTGCCTTGGGACTCCTGTTGGCCTTAGTTTTTCTGCCTCAGGATGTATTCCGTCCCTTTGCAATCCATGCAGCCATCACATTAACCCTATCGGGTATTTTTGTCCAGGTTTTAAAACGAATTTTCCGCCGGAAGCGGCCCTTTGTCTTATCCAAAAGGCTTCATTCCATTCAGATAGGTGTTGATCCTTATTCCTTTCCATCGGGCCACACCACGGCAGCTTTTGCTCTGGCCATGTCAACCAGCCTTTTAGCGGTAAGTCCTACGGTGCGTTTAATATTTATTCTCCTCGCCTTTGGCGTGGGCTATTCTCGAGTCTATTTAGCGGTTCATTATCCCTCGGATGTTATAGCAGGTGCGATTATCGGCACGTCTTTTTCCTTAATCGTTAATCTGTTCATGCCGGCACTATCACTGTTTGCATAGTAAATGGAGTTTATAATGTTTGACAAGATAAAAGGAGTTATTTTTGACCTAGATGGTACTTTGGTGGATTCCATGTGGGTTTGGTCCCGTATTGATGAGGACATCATTAAAACTTTGGGGTTAAATATGACACCTCACGAAATTATGAAAGATATTGCTCACTACTCATTTAATGAAACAGCCTTATATTTTAAAGATCAGTTTCAACTAAGCCAGTCAGTGGAAGAGCTACAAGACCTATGGATGCAGACGGCTGAAATCGAATATTCCACTAACGTTCCACTGAAACCAGGAGCCCGAGATTTTTTAGAACAGCTTAAAGCAAAGGGTATTAAGCTTGCCATTGCCACTTCTAATAATCACCATCTTCTAAATATCTGTTTAAGAGCTAATGATATTGAACACTACTTTGATGCTTTGGTTACAACAGATGATACTAAAGCGAAATCAAAATCCGAGCCCGATGTTTATCTCCACGCCGCCCAGTCCATTGGCATTGCAGCAAAAAACATCGTGGTCTTTGAAGATGTTCCTCACGCTATGCGAGGAGCCCGCAGCGCTGGCATGAAAGTAGTGGCAGTCAATGACGCTCATAGCTCATTAAGCGAAGAAGAAGCTCTGTCACTGGCCGACCTTTTTATCCAAGACTTTACAGTCTTACTGGATTCCACGGCAGTCAAGAATTAAGTTTGCTACTGAACGTTTAATATGGCCGTTTAATGTATTTGAAACAAAGGTAAATCATCTTATTAAAAATCAATGTACTAATGCGACGAATAGATTCAAAAGATTCTATTAGTCACTCAGCTTTGTGTTAAAATAATTACAAACATATAAGGGGGAAGATACAATGTTTAATCAAAAAATGGTGGAGATGGGTACAACCAGCTCCGTAATTCGGGAAATCTTCGATTTCGGGGTGAAGCGTAAGGCCATCGTTGGACCAGACAAGGTCTATGATTTCTCTATCGGGAATCCTAACGTTCCAGCTCCGCAAGAAGTACAGGATGCTATCACTGACATCGTGAAAAATTTAAATCCAGTGGAATATCACAGTTATACCCCATCAGCGGGAGCCAAATCAACCCGCGATGCAATTGCCCAAAACCTCAATCGTCGCTTCGGTACAGATTATGATGGGGATGATGTATACCTAACCTGTGGTGCTGCCGCTTCATTAAACATAACTTTGAAGTCCTTAATCGCCAATGAAGACGATGAAGTAGTAACCGTTGCACCTTATTTCCCAGAATACCGCTTTTTCGTCCAAGCCCACGGCGGAATTTTTGTTCCCGTGGAGCCAAATCTGTCAAATTTCCAAATTGACTTTGATAAACTAGAAGCTAAACTCACTCCAAAAACCAAAGCCATGATTATTAATACACCCAACAATCCATCGGGTGTTGTCTATTCTCATGAAACCCTAACTCAGTTAGCTGAGTTACTTTCCAGAAAATCTGATGAATATGGCCATCCCATTTACCTCATTTCTGATGAGCCTTATCGGGAATTAGTTTACGGTGATGCCAAAGAGATGCTCTCCGCAACCTATTACAAAAATACCATTATCAACTACTCTTGGTCTAAGTCCTTATCCCTCCCCGGAGAGCGGATTGGCTATATCTTGATTCCAAAGAGTGTTGTCGGTGCCAAGGACCTAACCGCGGCTGTATTCGGTTCTGCTCGGGCTCTAGGTTTTGTTTGTGCTCCTTCTTTATTCCAGAAGGTCATCGAACGATGCATTGATGTTGAACCAGATTTAACTACTTATCAGACCAATCGAAATCTAATCTACGAAAACTTAACAAAGTTTGGCTATAAGATGGCTAAACCTGATGGTGCCTTCTACGCCTTTGTAGAAGCTCCCAATGGGAACTC
>JAAZGI010000133.1 GCA_012511315.1 Clostridium sp. | reverse complement strand
TTGTGGCAGACCTTTTCATTTGAAAGACAATGCAGTTATAAAAAAGCATTAAGGAAAAAAATGATTGAAAATGATTCGGGTTATAGTAAAAAAATGGGTTTTTATTGACGCAGACAAAAACAGACAAAAACAGACAAAAAACAGATAGAAACAGCAGAGGAGGAAATCTCTGCTGTTAAGTTTTACTTGATTGAGTTTTAGTGATCTTAGGCAGTCGGATTTAAGTTTTTACCGGTTTCGTTTGGGCTTATTTTAACCCCTTTTTAGCATACTCGACCACTAAATTTAGGGTAGCTTCCATGGACTCAATATGTGTTCTTTCGTATGCATGAGAGGCAAAAACACCAGGTCCAATTAGGCCGGTTCTAATATCATGACCAGCTCTTAGGGATGCTGAAGCATCGGATCCGTAGAAGGGATAGATATCAATCTTATAGGGGATTTCATGTTCTTTACAAAGGTTCACTAAACGATCGCGGATACCTAAATCATAGGGACCACTAGAATCTTTAGCGCAGATATTAACGGCAAATTCAGAGGAGTTCTGATTATTCCCAGGAGCTCCCATGTCAACAGCAATGAATTCACGTACATTCTCAGGAATTCCTGCTGAAGCACCGTGGCCAACTTCTTCGTAGGTTGAAATAAAGAAGAAAACGGTGTTGGCTAGCTTGGCTTCTTTTAAAGCTGCTATCGCTTCTAAAAGAACAGCAACTGAAGCTTTATCATCAAGATATCTGGTTTTGATAAAACCGTTTGGTAGAGCAGTGAAGCGAGGATCCACAAAGACAAAGTCTCCAACTTCGATACCTAGTTTTTCAACCTCTTCTTTGGTGGATACTTTTTCATCCAAGACAAGTTCAGTTGTGTTTTCATCTCGTTCGGTCTTTGCAACTTCACCGCCATCAATATGAACGGAAGGCTTGGTCCCTTGGAAAGTTCCATTAATCCGTTTATCGCTGGATGTTCTTACCACACAATTTTCAGCATCAAGGCTCACCCAAGGGCATCCCCCAAGCATAGAAACCTTTAAGCGCCCATTGGACTTTATTTCTTTAACCATAGCTCCTAAAGTGTCAACGTGAGCAGAAAACAAGATGGCTTCATCGGATTCGCCAGGAATTCTAGCTAGTATAGCACCTTTGTTTAAAAGAGTTGTTTCAATACCCATTTCTTGAACTTTCTCTTTAATATAGGGTACGATTTCTAAATCGTAGCCAGTAGGACTTGGGATTTTGATAAGATTTTCTAATGTTTGAGTCATTTGATTTTTCATAATTCACCTCATATTAAATTTGTTGCTCCGTTCTTCTCGTTAAATGATAAAGAATGTCAACATCTAATGTTTCATATTGTATTATAGCAAATGTTATAACTTAAGTATCAATCTGGTGAGCAGATGGTTTAGAAATTTAGGGGAACATTCGAATCCAATTTGAAAATAGGAGATGAGCAAGGACTTTTTGGTGAAAGAAGTAATTAATTTTTCTATGCTTCAAGGAGTTGATAAGTGGTCTTTGAAATTCTTTTTCAATGTATATTTTTTGTAACATTTCCATGGATAAAATGTTGTACATTTAAGGTAAGAAAAGATTGTTTAGTTCAAAAACAAATCATTTAGATTAATAGCATATTGCTTATTGTATACCTTAAGGTCAGAATATTTA
>JAAZGI010000015.1 GCA_012511315.1 Clostridium sp. | reverse complement strand
GGGCAAAACTTTAACAATATCTGAATTTATTTGCTCCGGTCTTAAATCAGCAGCGCTGTCTGTGATTATTCCAATTTTTTCCATTATTTTTCTCCAGTCCATGATTTTATTTTATATTTAGTAGCAGCAGTGATAGGTGGCACTACGGTATATCTTTACTTCTACTATAATGATAACCAAGGTTTGTTTTATAGTAAAGAAAATTTTGTGAAAACAATTTAAAAAGTAGCTATAATTTATAAATGGTGTATCAAGAATTTATCAAATTTTCTTTAAAACCCTAGCAGACTCCTAGGGTGTATGGTGGCAAATGGGAGCTAATCCGAGTATACTAATAGGGTAAAACTATTTTTTATTGATTATAAGCGAGGTGTCAAATGAATTTTACGATAGGAACAAAAGGTGATATTCGGATTGTACCAGTGACTAAGGATCAGGTGCCCCAAGGTTTAGAAGACCTAGCTACCTTTTTAAAGGAAAAAAAGTTATTTACGGGAGCTAAAGGCGAAGTTTATGCTGATTTAGGTTTAAAAGGTCATAATGTTGTTTTAGTTGGACTTGGCGAACAAGGAAAACTTGATGAAGAGGTTTATCGTTTAAGCTTCTATAAAGTAGGAAAAGAATTGGCCAAAGCCAAGGTGACAGAAGTTACCGTTGACTTGCCCCAACACCCAGAGCTTTGCTATCGTCATGCAGCCATGGCAGCGGCAGAAGGTCTTTATCAGTCGGTTTATAGCTTTGACAAGTACTTGACTACAAAAGAAGATAAAGCCGTATTAAATGAAGTTGGCTTTAAGATTCTTAAAGGCAAGGAAGATAAAGTAGCACCTGGCCTTGAAGAAATTTCAAACATTATTTCAGGCCTTACTTTAGCTAGAAACCTAGTGAATGAACCAGCAGAGACCATTTATCCAGCAACCTTGGCAAAAGCAGCTGAGGAGGCATTAACACCTTTAGGCGTGGAAGTTGAAGTCATGGGTCTTGAACAAATCAAGGAATTAGGCATGACTGCATTTTTAGCAGTAGCAAGAGGATCTTCTAAAGAACCAAAGCTCATCGTTATGAGATATAAAGGTGGCAAAGCTGATGACGAAATTATTGGCTTAGTTGGTAAAGGCTTAACCTATGATTCCGGTGGATATGCCATTAAACCAGCAGGTGGAATGGTAACCATGCACACCGATATGGGTGGAGCTGGCGGTGTAATTGGTGCTATGGCAGCTATTGCAGGAAACAAGGTAGAACGCAATGTAACGGCTGTAGTAGCATCCTGTGAGAATATGATCTCTGGCGATGCCTATAAGAACGGTGATATCATCAAAGCGATGTCAGGGAAAACCATTGAAATTGGTAATACCGATGCAGAAGGGCGTGTAACCTTAGCAGATGCGATTTACTATACTGCGACAAAAGAGAACGTTTCTGAGATTATTGACGTTGCAACCCTAACAGGTGCCGTGATTGTGGCCCTAGGGTCCCACTACACAGGCGCTGTAACCAATGACCAGGCAATGATGGACAAAGTGCTGGCTGCGTCTAAAACTGGCGGAGAGAAGCTCTGGCAGCTACCTAGCGACGATATTTACCGCGATATGGTGAAAGGCAAGCGTGCTGATCTGCTAAACTCTGTTAAAGGCGGAGCGGGTTCCATTACGGCGGGTCTCTTCTTAGAGAACTTTACAGAAGGAAAGAAATGGGTTCACATGGATATTGCTGGAACTTCCCATATGGATTCACCCAGTGGATACCTAACGGCAGGAGCCACAGGCGTACCAGTAAAGACTCTTTACCACTATTGCAAGGGCGAAGAGAATTTAGAGTGCTGCTAAAAAAACTGAACCTTAATGGCTGATGCCATAAAACTTAAAAACTTAAAAACTCAAAATGAAAAAGTCCCGCTAAAGAAAAACTTTAGCGGGACTTTTTCACTGTTCACTTCTTTAATAAAAAAACTATATCCTGGTAATAGGCCCTCGATTCCTTAAGTCGAGGGCTTTATGTTTGGTTGAGGGAGCACATCGTCCAATGAAAGGTTAAAGGTTAAAACTCCTTGCCGCTTTTGACAAGCATTCGATAATGATTGGTAACCACCTTAATGGTATTAGAAAGGGCTTTAATAACCATGTCCCGATCCTCATATTCTTCATACAAATTAACATCCATTATGCCGCGAAGCATAAAGGTAATCACAATATCAGTTTCCAAGTTAAAGGGAATATGGGGGTTTTCTTCTTTAATTTTTTGTTTCAGAGCAGTCAGCATTTTATTTTGCAGGGAAAGGGTTCGGTCATTTTTGTAGAGGATTTGAATTAACTTATGATTTCGTTCTAATGCAATAGAGAATCGTTGGAAAAATTCCTCTACATGACGAAAAAAGGTGTCGGCTTTGCCAATTTCGTGAATTCCATCCTCAATGACCTCATCTTCTAAATGGGAAACGAAGTCTTCCATGTCTCGATAATGCAAATAAAAAGTGGCTTTATTAATCATGGCCGTTTCGGCCAGTTCCTTTATAGTGATCTTGTTAACCCCTTTCTTAGTGGCCAAAATTATAAAGGCGTCACGAATATTTTTTTGGGTGCGGCGTACTCTTAGATCCATCAATTTCACTCCTTTAATCATTACTGCAATTAAACCACTAATTTTAAAATAAGTCTATTAATAGACCTTTTGAGCGAATTGGTTATGGAAAAGCATGGGTACAAATCCTATAATGGAATCTATATTGTCAAAGGGACAGAAAACTGCACAAGCCAATGGGGTAGTGACAGAGCTGGATGAGGGATATATTATGTTTAAAATTATTACGGATTCGGGGGCTGACTTCAGAGCTTCTCGAGCCAAAGAAATGGGAATAGATGTTGCATATTTAAAAATTTGCTTTGACGGAGAGGCAGTTGACCAATTTGAAGATGAAGATATAACTCGCTTTTACGAAAAGCTTGCTAGCTGTGAAAACTTACCGGTAACGAGTCAACCTTCACCACAAGATTTTTTAGAGTTGTATGAAAAAAGTCCTGATGAGCCAATTTTAGTGCTCACCTTGTCAGGAGGACTTTCAGGGACAGTCAATGCTGCAGAATTGGCCAAAAAGATGCTGGCAAACCCAGATCGAGTCACCATCATTGATACAAAGCATGCAACACTTAGTCAAAATGTCATTGTGGCTGAGGCTGTCCGGATGCGAGACCAGGGTTCAAGTATTGATGAGACCGCAAAAGCTATGGAGGTTTTAATCAGTCGGACAGAGATTGTTGGACTAATTGACACGTTAAAATATTTAAAAAAAGGTGGTCGGATTCCAAGAAGCCTTGCAAATATCGGTGCCCTTCTTAATATCAAGCCCTTGCTTGAACTTAGAGATGGCGTGTTAGTCACGGCAGGGAAAGCTAGAGGCCATAAGGCAGGTATGAAATTGCTCTTTAGTCAGGTGGCAGCTCATGGAATCGACCCTAATTACAAAGTGTTTTTGGGTTATTCTGGTGATCTTCATGACGTGGAAGAATTGGTCCTTCAATTTAAACTAGCTTATCCACAGGTAGAATATGAAGTCAGTAAAATTGGTGGGATTTTAGGTACACATATTGGAGCCGGTAGCCTAGGTGTTGGCTTTGTTAGGAATAAAAAATAGTTCAAAAAAGTCAATTCAGAAAAGTCAATCTAACAGGATAGTATTCAAGAAAGATCCCTTGTTAACTTTTGAAAAAATAGAATCGGAAAAGCCCTGCCAAAAGTGATGTGATCCTTGGCAGGGCTTTTTAATGATTTAGCAAAATCAAGCAGGGGTGTAAAGGTTAAGGCTACCTAACCGAAAGATTCGAGTTTTGTTTTTCTGGATTCTTTAAAGGGAAGCCCTAAGCAAATCAAGCATCAGAACGACACACGAGTTTTTTCAGAAGAAGTCAGGTGAAGAAGTCAGCAGAAGAAGTCACTGAAGAAGTTAGCGGAATAAGTTAGCAGAATTAGTCAAAAGTTTCGACTATATCTTATAAACTTTTTGAATTGTTTTTCCAGAACTTAAACAAATGACAAAATCACCTTTTATGACAGCACTAGATTCTCCATCTTGGTACATCAGGAAATGAGTTGAAATTATGTGTCCTTTATAATATTTGGCATCATAAACATTGAGGCCTAGAAGTTTGTAATTACCACTTAAAACACAGCAATCCTTAGAAAGAGCTGCTTCAATAATAAGCGCACTTTCAGAAAAATAAGTATCCACTAGATTTGTCATTTCTGGAAAGATGGGCAAAGCATCGCTGTAAATAGGGCTGCCCTTTAGCATGGATGTTGTAATAGTTTCGTCTGAGAAAAATTCGAATGAATATAACTGGTGCTTTTTTAAGAGAAGGAAAATTAGAGCACCTATGGAATAGGATATGATTCGGATGGGGAAAAGATTACTGGGTTCGGTAATTTTAGAAACCATTTCTTTAATTTGTTGTCGGTATTTATCTGGAGCAATTTGCAGTAAAGTGTTTAATTCAACAAAGCTGGCCGTTCCTTCAATTTGCTCCACAGCAGATTCATATAAATATTCAAAAGGAAAATGCAAGAGGCGATAGTGTCTTAAATAAAGTAATTTATTGAATTGTCCCGGGTCAAAATCTTTAAGAAGCTGTTTGATAAGGTTATTTTCTGTTAGTTTGATTGAAAGGTTGTCCTTGGAATATTCATAGGTAATTAACGCTTCAAGATCATCTGGGAAACGAGATTCTTGGTGCAACATTTGAAAGCCATGGAACATTTCGTGAATTATTTTTGAGGCCAAGATGTCCATATCGACTTCTTGGGTCAAATACCAGATTGCAATATATTCGCCTTCATACTGAATGCTAGTATTGGCAATGAATGCGTCGGTCTTGGGAATAAACTGACCGTTAAAAAAGCACTCCTCGTCATTATAAAGAGCGAATTTTAGCGGCTTAAAGCCAGTCCAAAGCGATGAAAAGTCTAAGTTATCAATAATAGCTTTTAGTTCGTAATACGTCCTTTTAAGATTCATAGGTTTCTCTCGTTTCAAATTATTAGGGATAGGGGCCCTGTTTAAACCCGTGGAATAGGTTAGGGGCATTGCAGAACCTAATCATATGAGAATTTAGGTTGGTTAGTTATTGTAAGTTTATTTTATAATGAAAAGAATTACCAAGTTCAAGGGAATCATTCTAAGAATGG
>JAAZGI010000132.1 GCA_012511315.1 Clostridium sp. | reverse complement strand
CCCGATGAGGTGGAACACTTAATTCGGATTCCCTTGGAAGAGTTGCTTGCTCAGGAACCTGAAATTTATTCAAGAAAGATTGACCCGACTCCGCCGGACGATTTTCCATACGATCGAATTCAAGGGGGACGAAACTACAACTTTTCTTCGATTCGGGTTGATGAATATTTTTATCAGTATAAAGATTACCATATTTGGGGTACCACCGCTAAAATCCTCCACCATTTTCTAAACATCCTGAAGACTTCCAAGGATTGGGAGGAGCCCTTAACCAATTCCTAAGGAAGCGAGATTACTGGAACCAACTTGTAAGAGAGCTCATTAATCTATACTATATGATTAATGAGGCTTTACTTACTCTGTGCCTAAAATTATAATTAAAGAGTAGGATCCTGCAGAGAGTTTATTAAAACTTATGATGCTGCAGTTTGATCAAAGGAGTACAAAGATTACATGGATATTTTATACATCATCAAAGGAATTATCATTGCTATTGTGGAAGGAATCACCGAGTTTTTGCCCATATCATCTACGGGGCACCTAATTATAGTGAATGATCTAATCGGTTTTGGTGATGGAGCTTTTGAAAAAATGTTTATGGTGGTGATTCAGCTCGGTGCGATTCTAGCAATCATTGCTCTATATTGGACCAAGCTCTTTGGCTTACTGCAATCACTTTTAAAAGGTGAGGATAAGGGCAAGCGTTTTACCATAGCACTCATTATAGGTGTGATTCCAGCAGCAATTCTTGGTTTTACACTGGAAGATTTTATTGATGAGAAGCTTTTTGGGGTACCTACCGTTATATTAGCTCTTGTTGTAGGGGCGATCATGATGATTTGGTTTGAAAGAAAATACCGCAATCAAGCGACGATTCATGAAGTGGATGAAATTACGCCACTGGCAGCTCTTAAAATTGGTGTATTCCAATGCCTTGCCTTATGGCCAGGCTTCTCTCGTTCAGCTTCAACGATTATGGGAGGCTGGCACCAAGGACTTTCACCAGGAGTAGCTGCAGAATTTTCCTTTTTTCTAGCGATTCCAATTATGTTTGGAGCATCTGGTTTAAAGCTGGCAAAGTTTGGATTAGATGGCGGATTTAACATCATCACCTCAACTCAAGTGTTAACACTCTTGGTTGGATTTGTACTTTCTTTTATTGTGGCTTTGGTATGTGTAAGGGCTTTTATGAGCTATATCAAAAAGAAGCCAATGAAAGTATTTGCTTGGTACCGCTTTGCCCTTGCAGCCGTTTTAATTGTATACACAGTAACTAAGTCCTAATTATAAGGAGGATTTTAAATATGAAAGATGTTAAAAAGTATTTAGATGAAGAACGCGAAGGTAATTACAGTTTCTATTTTGAGGATTTGGATGGAGCTTATACCTATGGTTATAACCAAGATGTTCCCCAAACCAGTGCTGGTTGCATGAAGCTGATGCTTGCAGTGGTATTTCTGAAAAAGGTAGAAGAAGGCATGTTTTCAATGGATGAACTAGTGCCCATCAAGGATGAGGATAAAAAGCTAGGCTCTGGTGTTCTGGCTGAGTTCATTGAACGGACTTACACCATTCGGGAGCTGATTATTTCCATGTTAGCCATTGGCGATAATACAGCCACCTTTAAGTTAATGACCATGCTGGGTGTTGATCAGATCAATGAAATGTTTAGGGAACTAGGCCTTGAAAACACTCATATTTCAAATCTGCCAGGAGATGAATCCAACACCACCACGGCGGCGGATATGGCCAAAGTTGCCAAGGTGATTCATAAAAAGAGCTACCTAACCGAAAAACACTCGGAATTTATTGATGACTTGATTCGCCGTCGGGTAAAATCAAAGATTGCATTTTATCTACCAAACAAGGTTAGAGATCAATTTGCTTCTAAAACAGGTGACGCACCGGGAATTGAAAATGAAGTGGCCTTAATAAACACCGACTCGGGAAACTTTATTTTTTCCATTATGAGCAATGATCTGCCAAACTCTGTTTATGGAATGGTTTCCTTAGCCAAATCTGGGATGATGATTTGGAACGCTGTTCATGAAAATTGGAACACGACAAAAAATAATCTTTAACTTAACCTAAGCGGAAGTCGCCCATCCTCCATAGGTGGGTGATGAATGCCTTTAGAAAACAAGAACCGTAGGAACTACGGGGATAGCTCGGTAAACAAGAGACACCGGTGTTAGCAAAGAAATAAGTTATCAAGTATGCTCTATTCCCAAGAGGCTCCCACTTCAAGGGTTAAAACCGGTAGGTTTAGCTAAGTGGTGAGTAGTTCACGTTCAAAAAACTTAGGTTTAAGATTAGTCTTAGGCACAAGGTTAAGACTCAAGTTAATACCATAAAGCAAAGCTTAAAATTAATTATTTATTGTAAAAACACAATGGACTCTGATGGTTGATTCATCAATGTTCATTGTGTTTTCTTTTAAAATATTGTTCGGGATTTACAGAAACTAAAGATTTTAGAGGGCTAGATAGGCTGATGAGTCTTGTATCTTAACGGATGAAAGAGTATTATTGAGAAGTACATAAAGTGTACTATATATAACTTGTCGGAGGTGTATTATGCAAATAAGTAACAAGTTAGTCACAGCAGATTTTGTGGAACTCCAGAAAATTCTGATGGAGGACTATAAGCCAGATAAATCATTTGTTTTTATAATGAAGTATCTGATGAACCTAATTTATGCTTTGGTTGTTTCCTTAGGTGCCTACTTCATTTTGAAGCGGTTTGCCCAGTTAGACAGCCTCCTTTTTCCAGCTCTTTTAGGACTTGTCACTTTTGGTCTACTAGTTGCGTTTCATCCTATAATATTTCGAAGGAGGATGAATCGAATCATTGAAAAAAACTATGCAAACGTTGATCTCGCGATGGAGCGAAAGATGACGTTTACCGATGATGGCTTTGCTAGTCAGGACGAAAAAGGTGAAAAAAGTTTTAAGTGGACCGATTTTGAACGAATGGTTGAAAGCTTTAACAATTACTTTTTAAAGGTTAAAGAAAACAACGAGGGTTTCATAATCAAAGCCGATCACTTAGCAGAAGCTGATCGGGTTAAACTGGAAAGTTATTTGGCCAAAACAGGCCTACCATTGGAGGAGAAAAGTCATGCAAAGTAACGGGAATTATCAAGGAAAGTTAAAGGTTCGCGAAATTGTTTTTATGGGAATTATGATTGCGTTGGATGTGTTAGCAGTTCGGTTTTTGAGTTTTGAAATTCCGACGATGAGGATTGGTTTAGGTTTTTTAGCGATCATGATTTCAGGAATGTATCTTGGACCCCTTCGTGCTGGAGCAGTCGCCTTAATTGCTGATTTGCTTGGCTTTGTACTTTTTGGTAAAGGTATATTTTTCCCAGGATTTACAATCTCGGCGATGGTTAATGGCCTGATTGCAGGACATTTCTTGGAAGGTAAAAAATCAGCTAAAGTTTATAATTATGTATTATTTGCTTTGCTATCTACCTTAGTGGTAGACACCCTGATGAATACAACTTGGTTGGTCATGATGCTTCATAATAATGATTTTTCATATTTTATGGCTCGCCTCATTCCAAGAGTTCCAAATCAAATTATCGTAACGGTACTGAAAATCATTATGGCTCCACTACTTTATAAAACATTATTTAAGCGGTTTGTTGCTCGCGATGTAGAACATAAAGGAATTCGAGAATAAGAATAAAAGATAGAAGAATTTATTAAATCTCATGAAATAAAGCGTTGCAAATCATCAAAAGATGCGTTTGCAACGCTTTTTCATTTTTAGGGCCTTGAAATCGAATGTATGTACTGATTTAGATTTTTAAATTGTTTGTTTTCCAAACTAGGGGTATAATGAAAAGGTACGAACTAAGTTAAATAGTGTATTGGAGAGGGTTACATGCCAATTAATGATATGAATAAGAAAGATTATAATGTAACGGACCTTACTAGCTTAGATAAGCTGGAACCGGTCCGAATTCGACCGGGGATGTATATAGGGAATACTGGAAGCAGAGGTTTACATCACTGTTTGTGGGAAATCTTAGATAACGCCATCGATGAAATTACCAATGGTTATGGAGACACGGCTACCGTGACTTTACATAAAGATCGTAGTTGCAGTGTCAAGGATAATGGCCGTGGGGTCCCCATCGGAATGCATCCAACAAAAAAGATAACCGGCGTGGAGATGGTTTATACCGAGCTTCATACGGGAGGAAAATTTAATAATAAGAACTATAAAACATCCGGCGGCCTACATGGGGTCGGCGGTTCCGTGGTTAACGCATTATCAGAATGGTTTGAAGTGGAAGTTTATCAAGGGGGTAAAATCCATTTTATGCGTTTTGAAAATGCCTTTGATAAAAAATTCAAACGAGTAATGCCTGGAACGCCAGTAACCAAACTAGAAACTCGCGGCAGAACTAAACTAACAGGAACCAAAGTTCATTTCTTGTTAGATCCTGACGTATTTGGTGAGCATCAATTTAAGTTTGAGCCTATTGATGAGCGAATGAAGGAACTATCCTTTCAAAACAAGGGAATTACTTTAAAGCTCATCGATGAACGTGGCGAAGAAGTGGTGGAGAAGATTTACCATTCAGAAAATGGCTTGTTGGATTTTATTGCCTACTTAAATGAGAGTAAAACACCCATCCATGATAAAGCGATTCTTTTTGAAGGGGAGCGCAAAATTAACGACATTAATTTAGTGGGAGAAGTGTGCATTCAGTTCACGGACTCTTCCCTTGAAACCATTGCCTCATATGTCAATAACATCCCAACATCGGAAGCTGGCACCCATGAAACAGGCTTTAAAATGGGGATGACAAGAGCTTTTAAGGAAACCGGCAAACGTTTAGGAATTCTTGGACCTAAGGATGATTTTGAAGGGAATGATTTGCGAGAAGGCATGACTGCCATCGTCAAAGTTAAATTGAGTAATCCAATTTTTGAAGGACAGACCAAAAATAAACTGGGCAATACAGAGGCCCAAACCTTAATGGCAGAGTTAACTTATACGAAATTTTCAGAGTGGATTGAAGATAATAAAGACGTGGCCACGTTGATTTTGAACAATGCCGTTGAAGCGGCCAAGCGACGCTTGAAGATACGAAAAATTGCTGACTTGGAACGAAAAAAAATTGGGAAAGGAACGAGCCCTTTAGCTGGTAAAATCATGG
>JAAZGI010000131.1 GCA_012511315.1 Clostridium sp. | reverse complement strand
CGGGCGATCCATAGCTTTCTGAAATCTCTCTTCTTCAACTTTCTTCCGATATAAGCATCTCTCAATGCACGAATAACGGATTCATTCGCTGTCTTATATAGTTTAGATCTTCCTAAATAGTAACCTTTCGATAACTTTAGGATTTTCTTATGACTCTTCTTAGTTGTAACTGCTCTTTTAACTCTTGCCATTTATCATAATCCTCCTTTTTAAATATAAGGAAGTAATCTTCTGATTACTTTTTCCTCAGCTGTTGAAACATATCCTGCTTTTCTTAGATTTCTTTTTCTTTTGGGTGATTTCTTCGTTAGGATATGGCTCTTGTATGCCTTGGATCTTTTGAATTTACCTGTTCCAGTTTTCTTTAATCTTTTGGCTGCGCCTCTATGTGTTTTCATTTTAGGCATATTAAAATCCTCCTGCGCTCTGTTTACTTAATGGTGGATGCAATAACCATCGTCATATTCCGACCTTCCATTCTGGCAGGCTTTTCAATGGTCCCAACTTCGTCAACTTTCTTGAAGAAGTCATTCATTAACTCATAGGCTCTATTGCTGTGAGCTGCTTCACGGCCACGGAACCGGATGGTTACCTTGACCTTGTCCCCATCGTTTAGGAATTTGATCGCGTTATTTGCTTTTGTACTGAGGTCGTGTTCTTCAATGTTAGGTGAAAATCTGATTTCTTTTAATTCCACAGTTTTTTGCTTTTTACGAGCCTCTTTGTCCTTCTTTGCCTGTTCATAAACAAACTTACCATAGTCCATGATCCGGCAAACAGGTGGTTTGGCTGTAGGAGCGATCATCACCAAGTCCAATCCTTTGTCATCGGCGATCTGCTGTGCTTCATTAGAAGACATGATTCCTAGTTGTTCTCCGTCGTCGGCAACAACTCTAACTTCTCTTTCTCTAATCTTGTTATTCGTTGGATAATTCTTACTTATAGTTTACACCTCCAGGGATAATAAAATAAGGACGGCACAATGCCGTCCTTAATAAACTTCAAACACTTGCTTTCTTCCATTCCAGAAAGAAACCAACTGATTTTAACTGTTTATCGTTACCTGACAAAACGAAATTCGGCAGGTGAGAAACGGCTGTTTCTGCTTCACACCTTATTATAATAAGGCAAAACCGTTGCTTTGTCAATTAAAATCTATGTTTATTTTTATAAAACATGGAACAAATATTTGAAATGATGATATTTTGCCTGGCGTTCCTTGGATTCCAGACTATAAGGCTTATATTATTAAAGGACCTTGTTAGCCACGTAACTCTTCAAGGAACCAAGAATTTTCATAATCATATCGGTATATATTGCCAGCCATCAAGAAATAAATAATGTCATTTCTTTCATATCCTTCTTTATGCAGACTATTGGACTTCATAAATCGCTTCATGCTTGAGTTGCTTAGTTGAGTGATTGTGCGAATCTCCATAGCAGTATAGTATCTTTCAGAAAAGATTTCCTCCAGGTTTTTTTGCATATCCAGTTTAAATTTTAAATCTGTTTCCAAATCACGATGTGGCCCCTTTGGACCTCTATGATGTTCTGGACAAAGATAAATATAATTTAAAGGAGTTTCTAAACCACCTTCAGCTTTATGAATCACATGATGTCGGTCACCAGGTTTTCCGCAAACAATGCATTTAGACAACAAGCAAACCTCCCTCTTTTCTCTTATTATAACATATCGCCTTAAATCAGGACAATTTCAAGGGCTAGATCACCTCACTTACCCTACCCTAAACTAAGTAGCTCGTCGCTAAATAAAGTTTATAAATTACGTTCATTTATAAACCCTTCAAAAAAAGAATGGCAAATGCCATTCTATTGATTAACCAGATCCTTTAACGTTTGACTAGGTCTAAAAACCGGCTTTTTAAATGCTTTAATTTTTACTTCCTCATTGGTTTTGGGATTACGTCCAATGCGTGGCGCTCGATCTTTGACTTCAAAGGTTCCGAACCCAGTGATTTGAACTTTTTCGCCTTCTACCAAAGCCTCTTTCATCGTATCAATGATTAACCGGACCAGTTCTTCTGATCTCTTTTTTGTCATCGACTCTTTTTCAGCAATTAATGCGATTACATCCGTTCTGTTCAAAATTTAAATCCCCCCCGAAATTTATAAATCTACATTTTTCTGACTATTTTCATATTATATAGAATTATAGATTTAGTTGGGTTGGAATCATTTACAAATTAGTTACATTCACCCTTAATTTCTAGAAATACTGTTAATTATTTCTCCAATATCTTCATTGCTGAAGTGATAATGTTTGTTGCAGAACTGGCAAACCAATTCTTCCGTTTTCCCTTCGTCATAAAGTGTTTTTAATTCTTTGGCACCAATGGAGATAAAAGCTCGCTCAACTCGATCTCTTGAGCAATCACAAACATATTTGGGCTCTGCTTCTGCATTGATGATTAAATCCATATCATCAAATAGCATGTTTAAAATCTCCATAATGGAATTCCCATCGCACAGGAGGCTGGATAGTGGTGGCAATTCTTCGATTCGAAAGGTAATGAGGTCTGCCAACATAGGATCATGTCCTGGCATCATTTGAATCATAAGTCCACCTGCCGCTTGGACTGAAAGATTTGGATTTAGTGTCTCTCCTAAAAGAACTGCTGTCGGTAGCTGCTCAGAAACAGTGTAGTAGTAAGCTATATCTTCAGCAACTTCTCCACCGAAGATTGGCACACTGGAAACGTAGGGTTCTTTGAGTCCCATATCTATAATTGTTGTTAACTTCCCATCTTTGCCAACGGCTCCGGATACATCAACTCTACCCTCGTCATTCATAGGAAGGTCTACCGCTGGATTACCCACATAGCCTTTTACTTCTAAATTCATGCCAGCTGTAACTAGACAACCCATAGCCGGGCCATCCCCTTTGATTTGAACCGTGAGGCGGTCTGTTTTATTCTTTAAAACAGCTCCCATCATGAGCCCCCCAGTTAGCATTCTGCCCAGGAGGGCGCCACCAGTGGCTGATAAGTTGTGGAGCTTTGTTCCCTCTTGAACGATATTTTTTGTATCAGCTGCAACGATGCGCACCATGCCCTTCATCGCTGTTGCTCTAATTAAATTATCCATTTTAGTTTTCTCCTTTTTCAAGTACGTATACCAATCGTTTAGTTTGATCATCACTAGCAGCATTGGTATATCCGTCATAGCTGCCACGGATTTTAAACCCAACCTTTCTCGCCTCTTCTTCTATCATTTCAGTAGAATGCAAGTGCATAACCTGCTCTTCTATAATTCTTTCATATAAATCATCAGCGCCTTTTTTACTATGTTCTTGCTGTTTTAAAAAGGCATTGATGGTGATTTCCAGTCGGCCGTCTATTAAATTATTGTCCCATACATGAAAATAATCCTCATCATCATAAACGAAAGTTCCAACCTGAGCGCTTTCCTTTAACTTGAGACCACTAGATAAATCAAAGATCATTAATCCCTTTGGCTTTAAATTAATCCAACTTTGCTTTAAATATGCTTTTAATTCCTCTTGATTCAAATAATTAGGAATATCCAGCACTGAAAATATCAAATCGAATCGCCCCACCATTTCAAAATCAACAGCATTGCCTTGAAGGAATATGGGACAATATGGGTTTTCAAACTTTTCTCTAGCCAAGGTCAACATTTCTGCTGATGGGTCACAAAGGACCATTTCATCACAATAGCGGACCAACTGAGCTGAAGCATTTCCAGTTCCACAACCCATGTCCAAGACATATTGTGGTTTAATGGAGGCTTTCCTTAACTGTTGAAGGATAAAATCAGCCATTTGTTTATAATCAAAATCTTCCTTGATTTTAGATTCATAGATTACTGAAAACTCTTGATACATCATTAAACCCTTTCAACTTCAAAAGACAAAACTCTTTTGAAAAAATAAATGTCATTGATTATTATACCCTATCTCCACTTGTCAGGGAAATACTGTCCATCGCTACCGACGAAAACAAGCTGATACCAATGACATCCTAAATTATTTAAATTTATTTTATGCGTGGTGTTAAATTACATAAAAAACCTTCCCTAACTCCAAAGATCTACCACTGAGTTTCGGGGAAGGTTATATTATATCCTTTTTTAGATTTAAATAGGATTAAGAACGCAGAAATCTAAGCCAAGGAAGACATACCCTCGTCGCAATCAACTTCAGCTCCCTCTATTTCATATTTATCCAACCGTTCCAAACGATTAGCTGAAACCTCATAGGCTGTACATACTTCTGTTTGATTTGGCCCAAAGCACTTTTGATAATCCCGACTTTGAAAGCGCCCTTCTATTTTAATTTTATCCCCCACCATAAGGTGTTTGGCAGTCTGAGCATTGCGGCCCCAGGCAATCACAGGAATGTAGTCAGATTTTTTATAAGCTCTGTTCACAGCCACTAAAAGATCTGTGATTTCCCGTCCAAAGGGTGTTTTACGGTAAATAGGCTGTTTGCAAATATAGCCTTCCAGTTGAATTTGATTGGGATCCTTCGTTTGGCCCTCAGCTTTTGAAATAGACCGAGCAAACACCATCAAAATTAAACGATTACGCTTCTCTTCTTGTTTATTATAACTTCTTAGCTGCCCCTCTACTGATATTTTCATGCCCTTTGCTAGGCTTGTTTCAGACAAGAGCTTATTTGACACTGTGACCTGAACATCATCTTTGTGGTCACTTCGCCGTTGAACAGACAAAGTAAAAAGAAAAAATCTTTCATCAAAAATTTGGTGAGAAAAATCAATCTCTGAAACAATGGTCCCCTCTAAATCAATCCGATTAAAATTTTCATATTGTGCCATTGCAACCACCAAACCTTTCGTTATCATTCTTAATAACACCCATCATTCTCTTTAATAT
>JAAZGI010000130.1 GCA_012511315.1 Clostridium sp. | reverse complement strand
TGGTCTAGTTTTGTAAATAAACTACAATACAAAGCTGACTGGTATGGACGCGAACACATCAAGGTAGATCAATGGTTCCCATCTAGTCAAATTTGTTCAGGGTGTGGTCATAAAGATGGCAAAAAATCTCTTGATATTCGAGAATGGACTTGTCCTTTATGCTCTGCTCATCACGACCGAGATATCAACTCTAGCGTCAACATCTTGGCCGAGGGACTGAGACTAAAATCATTATCTTAGATAACAAGAACCGTAGGGACTACGGGGATAGCTTGGTAAATAAGAGACACCGCTGTTAGTAAAGCAAATACGCTATCAAGTATGCTCTATTCCCAAGAAGCTCCCACTTCAAGCGTTAAAACCGTTAGGTTTAGCTAAGTGGTGAGTAGTTCACTAAAAATGATTTCAAAGTATATAGAATTTGCTAATATACAAATCACTAATCTATAATTTGTACAAATACAGCTAGTACAGCAAAAGTCATCCAATCCTTGGAATTCTTTCCAAGGATTGGATGACTTTTACTTTTGTTGTTAGCGATTGATGAAGCTGGAAATATCAACTATATTTTTCGAGCTTTATTTTGTGTGGAAATTTATTTTTTTCTAGGTTTGCCCATAATATTATTTTCGGTTTCTTGTTTTTTCTTAATCAGACTTGAGCTGTTTCTTGTTTTTTCTTAACCAGACTCTAACTTTTACTTTATGGATCTAGTTTGCTTTACTAGAAGTCTTGGTTGTAGTCCATAGCAGATGGGTCTGTTTAGACCAAGGTTAAAATGGATCCACTAAAACAGTAGCTAAGATAATCCGAAAGAATAACCGGAACCTTAATTTGAGAGGAGGCAGGAGAGGAACTAAATGAGTTATCCTGCATGCAGGATACTGATGATGAGTTTATCTTGAAAAAATGATTTAGGGAGACTCTGTGACAAACTCACCTTGATAGGCATTAATGCCACCTAAATCAAAAACTATAGAGTAGTTTAGTTGTTTTAATAACTTAGCTGCAGTGGCTGACCGGTTTCCTGAGCGACAATAAACCATAATAGTATCAGTTAAATTTGGTGCTTGAGTTGCGATTAATCCTTCAAGGTCATCTAATGGTAAATTAATAGCCCCCTGAATGTGGCCTTCGGCAAACTCAGCAGGGGTTCTTACATCAATAAAGTGAGAATCCTTAGGCATGTGGTTGATGACCTTGGGGCCTGTATAGATGGGGGCCTCGATGACAGGTGTTTTTTCATCTAGGAGACGAGTTGAAATCACCCTAGCTTGCATGGGATAGGATTCTGAAATCTCAGGATGAATAACAAACTCTGTGAGTGAACCTATGACAACTTCTTGATTGTCAGGCAGTGTCAGGGACATTAATTCATGATTGAGCTGCAAGGCTAGGGTTGATTTGGTTACAAAAACAGAGCCATTGCTCAAGACAATTCCTTCTAAGGTAATCTCAGTGGCATTGATTAAAGTTGTTGATGGACTGGGTTCTGTAGCGCAACCACTTAGGCTGAGTACAGCAAACATTAGAAGGGAGGTTAAAATTGTTGCATGCTTTTTCTTAAAATTAATACTCATAGTACCTCCAATGTATTTAAAGTTAATGAATACCTCAATGATAGTCTGTTTATGAGTTGGTTTAAAGACATTTCAGTAACAATTAGGTATAGAGCAACAGATTTGATAGCTAAGACCTGTTTAATCGGATAAAATTTCTAGAGATAAATAGCCCATAGGGAAACGAAGAGAGAAAAAAGAAAAACCAAACCAGTAATTAAATATAAACACAAAAAAGTGGGACTTTTTAAAACTAATGGTCATGATAAACTAACTAGACTTTCAACACTGGAAATTCATTTGCTAAAACTTAGATTAGGGCAAGTTGTAATCAGTGATTTATGGACATGAAAAGTTTGGCAAGTTACAATTAACATGACCTATCGTTAGTGGGAAAAAGGTAAACAAAAAAATCTAACAAGACATTAATTCAACTGATATCTTTTGCTAAAAATAAGATTTAAATTATTAATCTGCAATTATAGCAAACTAAGAATGCTAAAAGCGGCAGGTTAGCTTTATTGAGTTCGATGTGTCAAGACGAGGAGATGATTTATATGGAAGATGGTCACAATCACGGCAGTTCAAATATCAAGTTAGCTTTTTTCTTGAATTTAGGGTTTACCATCGTTGAAATAATAGGTGGGCTGATGATTAACAGCATCGCTGTTTTATCGGATGCAGTTCATGATTTAGGGGATAGTCTTTCTTTAGGCTTAGCATGGTTTTTAGGCGTTTATGCTGAAAAAGAAGGCAATCAAAACTACACCTATGGGTATCGAAGATATTCGCTGTTAGCGGCTTTGATCAATACGGTGGTTTTAATCGTGGGTTCTCTAATTATTCTCTACAATGCAATCCCAAGGCTCATTGAACCACAAGAAACAAGTCCAGTTGGAATGATTGGTTTTGCAATCTTTGGAATCATCGTGAATGGAATCGCTGTTCTTAAAACAAAAGATGGGAAATCTTTAAATGAAAAAGTGGTTAGTTGGCATTTACTGGAAGATGTTTTGGGTTGGATTGCAGTACTAATAGCAGGGATTATTATGGTTTTTTATGACCTGCCAATCTTAGATCCGATTCTTTCCATAGCCATCACCATCTATATTCTTTATAATGTGATCACTTATTTTAAAACGACCATTCTTCTTTTTCTTCAAGCGGTACCTGAAGATATCGATGTGAATCAAGTCATTGACAGTTTTCTGAAAATAGATGGAGTTGTTAGCAGTCACCATACTCATATTTGGTCCTTAGATAGTGAGCACCACGTTTTATCAACTCATTTAGTAGTGGATAAAAACCAAACCATAGATCAAGTTGTAGCCATTAAGCAACAAGCTAGACAGGCAATTGAACCTTTCAATATTGAGCATATCACCATTGAAATTGATTTTAGAGAAGAAGATTGTAGCTTATATAAAGAAAAACCGAGTAAAGAAGGCCTAAAATAAGAAAGACCTAACATAAGAAAGACCTAAAATAAGGTAGACACAAGAGAAGGAAGAATCGAAATAAAAAATGAATATAAAGAATGAATATATAAGATTAAATATATTAGATTAAATATTTTAGACTAAAAAAATGGTTAAAAAAATGGTTAAAAAAGATGGTTAAAAAGATAGTTAAAAAAGCTCCAACTC
>JAAZGI010000014.1 GCA_012511315.1 Clostridium sp. | reverse complement strand
GGGGCCTTCAAAGTTTTCTAATTGTAAATTAATTTGTTCCATATTTGCTTCTCCTACCTTGAAATTATAGCATAGAGCCTCAAGGCTTCCCATGATATACTAAATCCATGAAACAAAAAGATTATATTCAATATTTAATGAAAGAAACTGAAATCGCCATGAGACTTGAAGTGATGGCTGCACCAAAGCCAGGTTTGGTGGATCGAAACAATCGGGGCAGTCATCAAGACATGGACTTAAATAGTTTTCTACGTTCAGCCAAAGCACTGGCACCTTGGCTTGGCAGGTTTATGGAGATTTCTCAAGCTTCTTCCACAGACCTTGTTCTACCAAGGCTGCGCAAGATCGGCCAAGAAGCTGAAGAGGCTATGTATGAAGTGACAGAAGGTGCCAATACCCATAAAGGCCTGATTTTTAGCCTGGGACTTATTTCAGTTTGTTTGGTTCGACTTCAGATGAAGCTAAATCGAGTCCCTAATTTTAAAGATTCCTTGGGATTACAAGAACTAATCTGTCTGAATAGCAAAGGCTTAACCAAAGAACTGGAAATTGATTTAAAAAGTGATTTAGAAAGCGAACTGAAAAATGAGTTAAAAAATGAAATGGAAAAAGACCCATATCAGAGTCCTCAGCTAGATTTAGGGCAAAAAAGAAGTATGGAGACAAGACAAGAAATAAATCAAACAATAAGCCAAGCAGGTTTCTCGAATCGACTTAGTAAACAAACCACTAGCCATGGTGAGGCAGTTTATGCTCTTTATGGGTTAAAAGGGATTCGCCAAGAAGCTGAAGAAGGCTTTCCTGCTGTGTTTGAAGTTGGCCTGCCAGCTTATGTTACATTTCTCGAACGGTATGACCAGCACGATTCCGCCCTAGTGTTAACCCTCCTAGAACTCATTTTAGTGACTGACGATACCAATTTAGTGAAACGAGGTGGATTAAAAGGACTTGCTTTTATGCGCTCAGAAGCAGTTAGAATCTTGAACCTGGCACCAGACTTAAGCGAGGCAGAGTTAATGGAGGAGCTCTTAGCTTTTGATAAGGCAACCATTGAGAAAAACCTCTCCCCTGGCGGCGCAGCGGATAACTTAGCCTTAACCATATTCCTTTATCGAGTACTTGGTTTTTTTAAAGATAAGTAAAGAAAATCCACTGGTTCATTACTAAACTGCAATGAACCGGTGGATTATTTTACTACGCTATTAAGATTCGTTAAAGCTTGAAATAAAGCTTGTGATTGTTAGTTTTGGCTAAGCTGTTCGGCAAGAGCCCCCATAGCAACCTCTTTGGCTAATTCGACTTGTTTTGTTGTCAACTCAATAGGATCCTTACTCTCTAAACAATGGATTAACTCATCAATTTCTACTTGAGTGAGTTTCACTTCTTCATAGGCTATGGAATCATAAGGGATTTCGTCTTTTTCCATCTTCTTAATGAAGTGGATTAATTTATTCTGACGAAACTCTAATTCCTTTAAAAGCAAGTCTATGTCCATATCTTCCAAATCAAATCTCCTTTCCTTAATCCTTGTAATCAGGGTTGATTGCATCAAAGTACTCATCCAACGTTAATCCGGATTCAGTAATCTCTTTGGCTTATTCGCCTACATATCTAAAATGCCAGGGTTCATAAAAGTATCCTGTGATGTCTTCTTTCCCTTTTGGATAGCGCAGGATAAACCCAAAGCGAGGTGCATTTTGAGCAATCCATTGCCCTTCTTTACTGTCGCCAAATTTAGTAGTTAATTTGTAACTCCCTTTTATTGCCAAATCATATGACAAGCCTGTCTGATGCTCGCTATAACCTGGTCTTGCTGAAATATACTCTGCTC
>JAAZGI010000129.1 GCA_012511315.1 Clostridium sp. | reverse complement strand
CAATTCAGCTCTTAATTGAGTGTTTAAATCATCATAAAGTTTTAATAATATAATTATCTTTACATTTGTATAAGACAATTTGACGGGTTTTGTCCACTCATTTTGATAAAGTTAATTTAAACTTAAATTTTAACACTAATTGAACTGCTTGCTATCACCTGTAAGGAATATTCTAATAGATCCTTACCTACTTTTATGCTTAATTTAGGAGAAGAAAATGAAAAGAAGAATTGCTGTTATTTTGTCTGTTGTTTTTTTGTTTGGAACCGCTGCTTGTAGCTCAGAACCCAGTGAAACAGGTGCTAAAATAGACCAACCCGTCAGTACTGGTCCAGCAAATGCTGAGAAAACCACTAACACTGATGATGAAGCGTCTTCTGCTGAAGATACCAAAGCTAGTGAAGATGCAAAGGATAATGAGCCGGAAACTACGGATGCAACCATTGAAGAACAAGTTTTAGTCGATGAAAAAGACATAGTAATCACTGCTACTGGCCTTGATCTTGATGGCTGGCTCGGACCTGAATTAAAACTTAAGATTGAAAATAATTCAGACACAGATGTTACCATTCAAACCAGAGCTGCTTCAATCAATGGCTACATGGTTGAATCCATGATGTCCCCTGACGTTGCTGCCGGAAAAAAAGCTAACGATTCGGTCTCCTTTAGTAATACAGATCTAGAAGCTGCTGGAATTACTAATATAGCGGACATTGAGTTCTTTTTCCATATATTTACCACTGAGGGCTGGGAAGAGTTTTTAGATACGGATTTGGTTGAGGTTAAAACCTCTCTAGCAGATAACTTTGAGTATACTTATGACGATTCGGGTCAAGAACTTTATAATGAAAAGGATATTCGGATCGTTGCGAAAGGAATTTCTGATGATGATTCTTGGTTTGGACCTGGTTTGATTTTATTTATCGAAAACTCAAGAGATAAAGCATTTACCGTTCAAGCAAGAGATGTTTCTGTTAATGGATATATGATTGATGCCAGTCTTTCGGAAGATGTTTATCCAGGTAAAAAATCGATCACAGCCTTAACCTTTTTTAGCACTGATTTAGAAAAAAATGATATTGAGTCTTTTGAAGAAGTTGAACTTTCTTTCCATGTGTTTGATACGGATGAATGGGAAACCATCGTGGATACCGAAAAGTATACCCTGACCTTTGATTAAAAGTCACCCTCTCCTACCCTTTCTAACCTGTTGTTTGTTCCCTTAACATTTTAAAAGGCACCGGTCGTTACCGGTGCCTTACAATTTTTTTGGTTTCTAATCGAATAACTCAAAATGTCAGTTACTTATTTATCTTTTCAATAAGATCTCGCATTTTGGAGATTTCTTCTTCTTGAGCCTTGATGATTTCTTCAGCTAATTTTTTAACTTCAGGATCGGTCAAGTTCGCTCGGTCGCTGGTCATAATGGCGGATGAATGATGAGGAATCATTGCGCGCATCCAGGCTTCATCCCCAATTAGAGTCTGGTTTTGCACTAGCCAAAATGATAGCAAGAAGACCACAGCACTGGCAGCTAGAATGATCTTATTTAGCCGTTTATCTTTATACATTTTCCACATGAACAGCAACATAACAATCGCCATCATAGACCCCATCATAAGTGACATATAAATTCTAACTTGACTTAGATAAATATGATCCAATTGGAACACATTTGCAAAGGTCAACAGATGCATAATTACGGTTGATGTTAGAATCATTAGTGCAAACCGCTTATAATTGCCTTTTGAATGCGAAGATGAGTCTTCTTTCTGCCTTGTTTCTCTTTGTGAGTGATTCATTTGATTTTGCTTTTCCAAAAGCTTACCCTCCTAGGCGTTTTATTAAGTATGGGGAAATCGTTTACTAGTTCTTATTTAAAATTATAAGATTTAATAATGGCTTCGTGATGAATATTATATTTCAAATCAGCAACCTTTATGATAAGAAATGTTTACAAAAGATGAGTTTGCCCTAAATTTTTAACAGGAAATCATTAACTATACTCATATAAAGATTATTTCTTGTCATCTTTTACTGTGGATGAGTCTACTGTGATTTTTTAAAATTTTTTTTAAAAAAAGAAAAGGACTTGTCAGCTCAAGTCCTCCCTGGATAAAAATATTTAGTTATAGATTAATCTTCAAACATGTTGCCTAGAGACTCAACGGCTGAATAAAAGCCTAAGGTGATAACATCTTTTAGTTCATCATGTACTTCGGTAATATACCACTTTTCATCTTGTTTTTTTAGATTAATATTCATTGTTTGGTTTTTAAATGTGGGTTCATTTTTAGCTTCTTCTTCCTTTAAAATATCGCCAAACATTTCATCGATTTCGTCATCGCTGGGTTCCTTACCTTGTAGTGCTATTCCAAGCATTTTTGTAATCGCTTCACTCATGGTAGCAGCAATTAGGGGGCCACCATCAATGTACTTTGTTTCAACCGATACATTGGCTTCATCGCCGTTTTCTGTAGATTCTAATATGTTGTAGGTCATTTTATTGGCGTTGTCTTTAAAGAATTTTGCGAAAAACTTTGAATAAGAGTCCTCATCTTCTAACGTCAAATTCTCCATAATTTCAGCATCTTCAGTATTGGATGGAATAACAAGTTCTGACATAGTTTCTGCATCTAATTTTTTTGCGGCGGAAAGGTATTGTTCCACTGTCTTTTTTGCGCTTGGTGTAGAGCTACCACATGCAGTGAGGCTGATAATCATCATTACGAGCAATAGACTAGAGATGAATTTTTTCATAATGTTCTCCTTTAATTTTCAGAATATTTATACATTTATTATAGTAATAAAGGATAGTTTTCTCAAGCTTTATCATTTTATTTAATTCCCGTAATTTCATCAGAGTTTAACTACATTCAATTGGAGCCATAGATTTCCACTAAATATTAAAGGTGAGCAATTTTTTTGTCGCTCACCTTTAGTAGAAAACAAATTTTTTTTATTTTGCTTTTTATTTGGATAATTAACGGAATCTCCGAATCTTTAAGCTATCTTTTATCCTCCGACCATGGATTGAAGGATTAGGAGTTGATCACCATGGGATAGTTTTGTCGATAAGGTGGCGTTCTTCCCGTTAACTAACAAGATAAAGTTTTGAGCGCGTAAATTGGTGTGATCTGATAAACCTAATTGTTCCAGAACGTTTTCTACCAAAGAGTCATCTGGAAGTTCCAAATCTCCTTTAAAGGCATCGGCTGAGGTCATATGGGTTTTAACTTGTGTGATCATTGGTTATCTCCCTAAAGAAAGTCATATGCAAACTCAAAGTCGCCTATATTTTATAGCCATT
>JAAZGI010000128.1 GCA_012511315.1 Clostridium sp. | reverse complement strand
TACAGGGAACAAGTACAGGGGTTTTGCACAGAGCGAAGACCTTATATATAAGGTAGGTATAAGACCAAAACGGGTCAGTTCTTCATAAATGACTAAGTCTAAAAACTTAGTTGAAACTCATAGAAAAAATCAAACAAAAGAAATTAAGACCGAAGCGTCTATTTTAAGGAGACATTTATGTTAGATATTACATTACATATTATGTGCAAGGATAAGACCTGGAGGACAGGACATGGAAAGTAACAAGATATCATTCAATAAAAAGCTAGTGATGCGAATCTTATTCTATATATTAGGCGTGTTTATCCTATCGCTGGGAGTTGTTTTTTCTGTGAATTCTAAGCTAGGTGTATCAGCGGTTAGTTCACCACCCTATGTGTTGAATCTGATTACAGGCATCAGCATGGGGACTACTACCACCTTGGTGTATATTATCTTGATTCTCCTTCAAATCATCGTTTTGAGACGGGAATTCAAATGGATCAACTTAACTCAACTATTAGTTTCAGCTATGTTCGGCTACTTTATTGATTTCTTTCTCTTTATTTTGGGGGACTTTATGATTCCAACCTATGCAGGTCAACTAACCATGCTAGGTATTTCCATCTTTTTGATCAGTATCGGGGTGGTTATTTATGTTAATGCTGGAGTAATGAACATGCCTATGGAAGGATTAGTAGCTGCCGTTAATCAAAAAATCCTAAGGAAGCTTTCTTTTGGTGAAGTGAAAATGATTCTTGATACCTCAATGGTTGTCTTTGCTGTGACGATTTCCTTGCTTTTTCTTGGGAATGTCCAGGGAGTTCGTGAGGGAACAGTTCTCAGTGCCGTGCTAATTGGACTTATAATGAAGAAAATAGAACCGTTCATTGCTCCGAAAATGAATAAAGCAATCAATTAAAATCTGATTTGAATTCCATAAATTTATAGGAGTTAGGGACTTTTTCAGGTGGATTACGAGTGAAATTGAAAGCTAAACGCCTAATAACAGGATTAACTCAACAAGCATTAATAATATAGGCAATCAATCGTATTTTTACAGCAAGATAGGTTTGACACATAAGGATACGCGTATTATAATACTAATGTTTGTTATATGAAAATCTAAGGATTCACTAGCCCCGAATCAGATTATTTTAGGCGAACAATAAAACGGGAGGTTTAAAAGATGAAATCATATTTAGCGAAAGCTGGAGAAGTTGAAAGAAAATGGTATGTAGTCGATGCTGCCGGAAAGCCTCTTGGTAGAGTGGCTAGCCAGGTTGCATCAATCTTAAGAGGAAAGAACAAACCTGAGTTCACTACCAATGTAGACACAGGAGATTTTGTAATAATTATTAATGCCGAAAAGGCAGTTTTGACCGGTAAGAAACTGGATCAGAAAATGATGCGTCGTCATTCAGGTTACCCAGGTGGACTGAAAGAGACTCCTTACAGAATAGTAATGGAAAAGAAGCCTGAGTTTGCAATGACTGAAGCGGTCAGAAGAATGATGCCGAAGGGACCACTAGGTCGCCAAATGGCAACAAAGCTAAAGGTATACAGAGGATCTGAACATCCTCATGCTGCACAGAATCCAGAAGTTCTGGAACTGAAGTACTAAAGAGGAGGTAATCAGTAATGGCAAAAGTTCAATACATGGGCACAGGAAGAAGAAAGAAATCCGTTGCGAGAGTAAGACTTGTTCCAGGTGAAGGCCGAGTTATTATTAATAAGAGAGATTTTGAAAACTATTTCCCGCTGGAAACCACTCGTTTGATCGTTAACCAGCCTTTAGAGTTGGTTGGCATGAAGAACAACTTTGATGTTCTTGTCAACGTACATGGCGGCGGTACCACAGGTCAGGCCGGAGCTATCCGTCACGGAATCTCCAGAGCTTTGATCAAATCCGATGAAACATTAAGACCGGAATTAAAAAGAGCTGGATTCTTAACAAGAGACTCCAGAATGAAGGAAAGAAAGAAGTACGGCTTCAAGAAAGCGCGTAAGTCTCCTCAGTTCTCCAAGAGATAATATTCGGTTGTCAATTCGAATCATATGTTCGATACGAAATAAAAGGATGTTATTCAAGGTTAAAGCCTTGGGTAAACATCCTTTTTTTAGCGCTTAGTTGCAATTACTTTGCGGAGTGCTAAAATATAAAAGTTCCTTTATACTGAGAAGGATAGCTTGTTTTTTGAAGAGGCTTATGTTGAAATGAAATCAATGGAGCCATTAAAGACAATTGAACCAAGTTTTCGACCAGGAGTCCATTCCTATCACCAACAAGGTTAAAATTTATAACACTGTCTTAATGAATGGGAAAGAAAGACTTTGGTTGAGTTAGGCTTCAAAGACTTTGGGCTGATATAGTGACAAAGAACTAGGGAAATTAGGAAATCGAAGACCAAGGATATAAAATAAAAACATCCTAGGCGTGAGTAGTAGCGGAACATAAGCTAACCCGATCTAGAATGGATAAATGCTGTAGTGTGCAAAGTAGAAAATGGAGGATACCATGCGTATTGTAATAGGGGGCGCGGGAAAGGTGGGATCGTTTCTTGTTGAGGAACTATCCAAAGCTGATCACGACGTATTTTTAATTGAAACGAAGGAACATATCCTTCAAGACATCATTGATATGAATGATATTACTGGAATCGTCGGAAATTGTGCTGATTACGAGACGCTAGTGGAAGCTGAAGTTCATCGTGCTGACATGTTTATCGCCGTTACAAGTTCCGATGAAATTAATATGGTGTCATCCATACTAGCTAAAAACTTAGGAGCTTTGCATACCACTGTAAGGGTAAGAAATCCTATTTACACAAACCGAAATGGTCGTCTTAATAATGCTTTGGGCTTGGATCTTTTGATCAATCCGGATTTTGAATCAGCGATTCATATTGCTGACCTTATTCGTAATTCCCACGCATTGAATATTGAAAGTTTTTCTAACAATCGAGTTAGTTTAATTGAGCTTCGTATTGATGAAGGCAGTAAACTAGATGGTATGGAGCTAATAGATTTTCGACAACGCTTTGGTGCAATTCTTGTCACAGTCATAGAACGCAATGGCAAGGTGATCATTCCTGAGGGATCAACCAAGCTTCAAAGTGGTGACAATTTCTTTATTGTAGGAGACCGAGCGGCGATAAGTGAATTTTATAAATTGGTTGGTCGCGATGAAAAAATTATTAAAAGTGTTCTTATTCTTGGCGGTGGCCATATTTCTTTTTATTTGGCGAAAATGCTGGAGTCCAGTGGTAAAGAAGTCACTATTCTTGAAGTGGATAAAAAAAGAGCCCAGGAGTTGTCTGAAAAGCTCCCCTTTGTCCGAGTGCTTCAAGGGGATGGTTCAGATCAAGACTTTTTGGAGGAGGCTCGAATTTCTTCCTACGATTGTATGGTTACATTGACAGGAATTGATGAGGAAAATATCATTGCCTCTTTATTTGGTCTCCATCGAGGCGTCCAAAAGATTATAACTAAAGTCAATCGAACAAATATCTTGAAATTACTCAAAAACCAAGGGATTGATGCTGTCGTGACACCTAAGTTTTTAGTGGCTAATCGGATTTTAAAAAAGGTTCGCTCCGTTGAGTCTTCCCGGTCATCCAATGTGGATGATATTTACCGGATTGCCAATAACAATGCTGAGGCATTGATGTTTACAATTAATCGAGAAAGTAAAACATTAGGAATACCTTTAAAGGATTTACCCATTCGCCATGATGTCATTATTGCCTGTATTATTCGAGACAATGAAATCATATACCCAGGGGGGAACGATGCAATTCATTGCAACGATCAGGTTCTGATAGCCACCACCAGCAAGCTTTTCGATGACATAGATGATATTCTGGAGGTTAAAGAATGAATTATGGCGTTGTATCATGGGCATTGGGCCGGGTCTTATGGGTGGAAGCTAGCCTAATGATCTTTCCGGTTATTGTTGCTCTGATCTATCGTGAGGGGCCGATAACAACCCTATCTTTTTTAGCGACCATGTTAATATTGCTGTTGGCTGGTTGGCTTCTTGGAAAAGCTAAACCAACCAGTAAAAAACTTTACACCAAAGAAGGACTGGTTATAACGGGTCTGTCTTGGGTATTGCTTTCATTCTTTGGCTCCTTCCCCTTTGTTTTTTCGGGAGAAATTCCATCTTTAGTAGATGCTTTTTTTGAAACTGCTTCTGGATTTACTACGACAGGAGCCAGTATTCTAACCGACGTTGAGGCCTTATCTTATTCCATGCTATTTTGGCGGAGCTTTACTCACCTCATTGGTGGAATGGGTATTTTGGTATTTACCATGGCTATTATTCCGCGCATGGGAGATGATACCGTTCATATTATGAAAGCTGAGGTACCAGGACCTGTTTTTGGAAAGATTGTTTCTAAAACAGGAAGTACAGCTAGGATTCTTTACATTGTTTATTTAGCAATGTGGGTTCTAACTGTTATTTTTCTCTTATTTGGTGGGATGCCCTTATTTGATTCCATGGTTCATGGGTTTGGTGCTGCCGGTACTGGTGGTTTTAGTATGAGAAATGGATCAGTTATGACATATAATAGTGCCTACATTGAGGTGGTCTTGGGAATCGCAATGATTTTATTTGGTGTCAACTTTAACTTGTATTTTTTTATGATTGTAGGCAACTGGAAAGTGACCTTCAAAAATGAGGAGTTTAGATGGTACTTAGGAATCATTGCTGCAGCGGTGGTCGCCATTAGTTTTTCCCTCCGTGGAGTTTATGAAACACTTGGGGAGCGAGTTAGGCATGTATTCTTCACTGTATCCTCAATTATTACAACAACTGGGTTCAGTACGGAAGATTTTGGACAATGGCCCATGTTTACACATGTTATGTTGCTGCTCTTAATGTTTGTGGGAGCTATGGCAGGATCAACTGGAGGAGGGCTTAAAGTATCTCGAGTAGTGATTCTTTTTAAAAATGCCTTGCAAGAACTTAGGCGAGTTCGAGAACCCAAGCGAGTTTTGACGACTCGCTATGAGAATCGCCCTTTGACTAAAGGAGTTACCGATAGTATTCTCAAATATTTAGTGGTATATGTCTTTTTATTTGCCTTTTTAGTTCTTGCGATTGCTCCTGATTCCCCGAATTTTTCCACTGCATTTTCTGCAGTGGCAGCTACGATTAATAACATTGGACCCGGGATTGGCACGGTGGGGCCGGCTGGTAACTATGCTGCTTTTTCTAACTTTTCGAAAATGATGCTAAGTATCAGTATGCTAGCAGGACGTTTGGAGTTATACCCAATCTTGCTATTATTTATGAGGCATACCTGGAAACGCTATTAAATGTACTAAAATAAACTAAAAAACAGATTCTTCAGTGGAAGAGTCTGTTTTTTTAAAAGGATAAAGACGTAGTATAAATCTTTCTTTAACCTTTCACCATTTTTGGGGTTTGTCACAATGGCGATGCTATAATTAAGAGAGAAATATAGTAGGCGAATACTAAATTTTAGTGTCATGATTTTAGAAACTTTTGTATTGTGTAGCACTAGATCGACCCATTTATAAGGAGGACGGTTATGAATAAGACTTTGAAAAACCCACTGAAGCTTGAAAATTTAGAAAAGACCGAAGGAATAAAGCTTTCTTTATTTATGCCCACGCACTTGGCTGATCCAGAAAATCGCCAAGACCCAATTGTTTTTAAAAACTTGCTCAAGGAAGCCGAAGAACAATTAAAGGAGTACCCTCAGGGGACCTTAGCTGATGTGATGGATTCGCTCAATCAAATGCAACAGGATCAAATGTTTTGGAATTATAGTAAGAAAGGACTTGGAATTTTAGCCAGCGCAGAAGAAACAAAAGTGTTTCAAGTAGGCTATACCGTTCCAAAGTCAGTGAAGATTGGTTCTACGTATCACATTTTACCTTTACTTAGGCATATGGAAGGTAAGGATGAAGCGATCTTAGCTGATCTTAGCCGAGATCGAATTGATTTGTACCATTTTGACGGTGCAGAAGTTAACGAAATTGAGCCTGAAGGTTTAGAGATGATGTTCTCAGATTTATTTAGTGATAAAGATCCAGGCGCAGATGGCCAGGCCGGTACCACGGTGAGAGGGTCTTCAACCACTTATCATGCTGGTATTACTAAGCCTGAAGAAGACCGCAAAGAAAGAAAAAAATATTTTCGCTATTTAGATGGAGGGTTTGAAAACATATATAAAGAGCGGAGGCTGCCTTTTGTATTAGCGGGAACTACAGAGACCGTTTCAGCTTTCCTTGAACTAGCAAAAGGAACCTTTTACTTAAAAGAAACCATTGATAAACCATTGGATTCCTTTGATCCCAATGAGTTAAGAGAATTAGCCGATACCATTATGAAAGCCCATCGACGTGAGCGTTTTCACTCAGACCAAGATGTAGTGTCTCGGGCTTTGAGCCAGAACCTGGCAGAAACGGATTTAGCAAAAATCAAAAAACTGACAGAAGAAGGTCGAGTGGGAGAGCTACTTGTTAATGAGGATTATATTAACAAGGATTCCCAGGAACTGGATGAGTTGATTCGCGATCTCTACTTAAATGGTGCAGTTATTAAGCCCATGGTTTTTGAAGACAAGAAACGTACAGAACCTTACTTAGCGATTCTTAGATATTAACAACAATAGAAAAACAACCTGTAGAAAAGAATAGGTTACTTATAAAAAGGAAAAGCCACTAGACTAGCCCCAAAAGGCAAGTCTGGTGGCTTTTCATTTCTAAGAGCTAAAAGTAATTCTAACTCTTAGAAAAGTCGTCCATTCTTTCTTTTGAAAATAATAAGTTAACATCTTAGCAAACTCAATCATCTTAGCAAACACAATTAAACTGGTATGGGTAGGAATTTCATGGAATCATAGGTTGGCATAAAAGATGGAGAATTCATTAGAATGATTGGGGACATGGTGGAGAGAGGGTTTGCTTTGCTTGTATTTTAAACAAATAGGGCCTGAGAATGTTCTGGAGGGAATGGTTTAAATGTTAATTATTTGTGAACGAAAATTCCTTCTCTTGAAACAGCCTGGCCGATCTTTGAGTGATAGTTGAATGATTGGAAACGATATCTTGCAAAATTGATATCAATATCTTTTGAATGAGCGGTAGGTGGCGATAAAGTGCAAATCGAAGTGACAACTTATGCAACTTAACATGCAATGGCACTTAATGGATTGGTGAGATACGACTTGAAATAGGTTTACAATGTCAATTGGACTCAAATGGTACCGATGATTTGATTGTTTTTTATGATATACATACTATAATGAGAAGTGAATGGAGTGGAGACATGGAACTAATTCTGAACAAAGGATCGGGCATACCCTTATACAAACAGGTAAAGTATGCTATTACAGAAAAAATTCGGTCTGGAGAACTGATTACTGGGTTTAAAATGCCGACAGAACGAGAACTATCTGAACGACTAGGAATCAGTCGGAATACGGTATCTGCTGCCTATAAGCAGTTGGAAAAAGAAGGACTTCTTATTTCACGTCAAGGAAAAGGAACTTTTGTAGCTGAAGAATCGGATCAGATTCTAAGGGAGGACAGCCAAGAACGTATTATGCACTTGGTGGATACAGGTCTTAAAGAAGCATTAGATTATGGGATGGAAGCTAAAGATTTTCTTCATTTAGTGGAAGAGCGGGTCAACGAAAAGCTTGATCTGATTCGAAAAGCCAGTGCTGTTTATATAGAATGCAACACGGAACAGGCTCGTTATTTTGCCCATCAGATTGAAGCAGGGACGGGAATGAAATGCACCCCACTCACCATATCGGATCTTATTGAGATGAATGATGAAACCAGATTACTTCTCTACAAGGTTAAAGTGATTGTATCAACTTTTAACCACGTACCCGAAGTACTGGAATACGTTGAAGGTTTTGGGAAATCAGTTCTTGGAGTAGCCATTAATCCGGACTTAAAGACGATGGTTCGAATTGCTCGTTTGTCGCCGGACACTAAACTTGCTTTTGTCAGCATTTCAGAAGAATTTAAAACGAAGGTACAACAAACATTTATGAGCGCAGGGTTAAATGAGTTGGATTTAGTCTATACCAACACCCAAGATCCAAAGGAATTGGCTAGTATATTGGAAGAACGTGATCAGATTTTGGTTTCTCCAGGTCGCTTACGCAACGTTAAGGAACTAGTAAGTGAAGATCGAGTGATTCCACTTTTGTATAATCTGGACGAAGGGTCTGTAGCCACTTTGAAACAGAATCTATTAGAACTCAATATTGTATAGCAAAACAAAGATTAACGGTAAGTCAAATATATAAAAACTGTAATTAGGAAGGGTCGAAATGGAAAAAAAGAAACTTGTTATAGGTGTCATCGGGGCTGACTGTCACGCAGTTGGGAATAAAATTATGGACTACATGTTTACAGAAGCTGGTTTTGATGTTGTTAATGTGGGTGTTTTATCCTCCCAGGAAGACTTTATCAATGCAGCGATTGAAACCGATGCAGATGCCATTATAGTTTCATCGTTATATGGACACGGTGAGATTGACTGTCGAGGAATGCGCGATAAGTGTGATGAGGCAGGTCTTGAAGATATTTTATTATACGTTGGCGGTAACATTGTTGTTGGGAAACAGGATTGGGAAGAAGTACATGCTCGATTTAAGGCTATGGGCTTTGATCGCGTCTACAAACCCGGAACACCATTAGAGCAGGATATTGCTGACTTACGCTTTGACTTAAAGATGGATGAACTTGTCCAGGAAGAAAAAGGTGCCTAGCAGATGGAGTATTATCTTCTCATTGACTTTGGATCAACCTATACAAAGTTGACAGCGGTCGATATCGAGAAGGAAGAAATAGCTGCTACCGCTAAAGCCATTACCACCGTTGAAACCAATATCATGGATGGTTTCGATTTAGCCATGGAATCCATCCATGAAAAAATAGGCAGGCAAGCTAATTATATTAAAAAGCTTGCCTGTTCTTCCGCCGCAGGCGGGTTAAAGATGGTGGCTATCGGTTTGGTTCCAGATCTAACGGCAGAAGCAGCCAAGCGGGCTGCATTAGGAGCCGGTGCACGAGTTATTAAGACTTATAGCTTTAAACTTTCTTCCGATGAGATCCAAGAAATAGACGAATTAAACCCAGATATTATATTGTTAGCTGGGGGAACAGATGGTGGCAATAAGGAAACCATTATCTTCAATGCCAGTATGCTGGCGAAATCTAATATCCGCAAACCAGTTATCGTAGTAGGTAATAAAAGTGCTCGAGATGAGATTCGCGAAGTGTTTGACGGCGTGGATATGGAGTATTATACAGCCAGTAATGTGATGCCGCGTTTAAATGTGTTAGATGTTGAACCTGCCCGTCAGGCCATCCGTAAAGTATTTATGTCTCGGATTGTTCGAGCTAAAGGGATGGGTGACGTTCAGAGTTTGATTTCAGGAATTTTCATGCCGACACCCCAAGCGGTCTTAAAAGCTGCGGAAGTTTTATCCCAAGGTTCTGATAAGGAAGAGGGATTAGGCGATTTAATTGTTGTGGACATTGGTGGTGCAACCACAGATATCCACTCCTTGTGTCTTGGTATGCCATCGAAGCCTGGCGTATCCTTCCGGGGGTTAGAAGAACCTTTTGCAAAACGGACAGTGGAAGGGGATTTAGGGATGCGCTACTCGGCTAAGTCCTTGTTTGAGGCAACATCTACCAAAGAAATAAAAAAACACTTATTGAACAAAGAACAGAATGTGGAAGCTGAATGTCAGCGCAGAGCTGAAAACATTCAAATGGTACCACAAACAGCCGATGAAAAAGACTTTGATGCAGCCATGGCGAAAATCGCCACGGACCACTCTATGTCTCGTCATGCTGGTGTGGTGGAAGCAGTTTATTCTCCTATGGGTATCATGTATGCCCAAGAAGGAAAAGACTTGTTAAGTGTCAACTATATGATAGGAACAGGTGGTGTGTTGATTCATTCTGATGCACCCAAAGAAATTTTGAAAGCCGGCTGCCATCGTCCAGACGAGATTACCTCACTGAAACCAGAAAACCCATGTTTCATGCTGGATCAAAATTATATTTTATCAGCAATGGGCCTTTTGGCTGAGGAAGATCAGGATATGGCCGTTCGGATGATGAAAAAATATATGATTAATCTTTAAATGGAAGAAGCCACAGAGTACCACCACAAAAGAATAAGCGTTTCACCATCTTGAATGTTGTGGACAAGATTATTTTCTAGTTTGATGACGAGGAATGGGATAATTCTATTGAAAATAAAATCAACAAGTATTGATAGAACTCAGGAGTGAGAGGGGAATTTATGAAAAACTTGCAGAATAAAAAGTGGACCGAAGAGGAATTTTTTGAAGAGCGTAAAGAAGTTCTGGCTCAGTGGCCCACAGGGAAAGACGTTGACCTTGAAGAAGCTGTAAAATACATTAAAGCGTTACCAGATGAGAAAAACTTTGCTAAAAAGTTGCGTTGGGCAAAAGAAAATCGAATCACACTGGCTCAACCTAGAGCAGGGGTTGCTTTGATTGATGAGCATATTGAATTATTGCAGTACCTTCAAAATGAGGGTGGAGCTGATTTATTGCCATCGACCATCGACTCTTATACAAGACAAAACCAGTATAATGAGGTTCAAGTTGGTATTGATGAATCAAGAAAAGCTGGGCGAAGCCTTTTAAATGGTTTCCCAGTGGTCAACCACGGTGTTGAGGCTTGCCGCAGAGTACTGGAAGCTGTTGATTTGCCCCTTCAAGCACGCCACGGTACACCGGATGGACGTCTTTTAGCTGAAATCATTCACGCTGCTGGTTGGACTTCCAACGAGGGCGGCGGTATTTCCTATAATATCCCCTACGCTAAATCGGTTTCCATGGAACAGACGGTAAGAGATTGGCAATATGTTGACCGCTTAGTCGGTTGGTATGAGGAACAAGGCGTTGAGATTAATCGTGAACCCTTTGGTCCTCTAACAGGAACCTTGGTACCACCGTCCACCAGTAATGCCGTGGCCATTGTGGAAGCGCTTTTGGCAGCTGAGCAGGGAGTTAAGAACATTACAGTTGGTTATGGACAATGTGGTAACGTGATTCAAGACGTAGCAGCAATTCGTGCCCTAGAAGAACAGACCAAAGAGTATTTGGATCTGGCTGGACACTCCGATGTGTTTGTAACGACGGTGTTCCATCAATGGATGGGCGGATTCCCAGAAGATGAATCCAAAGCTTTCGGATTGATTTCCCTAGGAGCCATGACTGCAGCAATGTCCGGTGCTACGAAAGTAATTGTAAAAACACCCCATGAAGCATTAGGTATCCCAACCAAGGAAGCCAATGCCCATGGTATAAAAGATACCAAGATGGTTTTAAACCTTCTTCAGGGTCAACGACTACCCTCTTCCTTGGAACTGAAAAACGAGATTGATTTGATCAAAGCAGAAGTCCAATGCATCCTGGATGCTGCTTACAAGGTAGGTCAGGGAGATTTAGCCGTTGGTACTGTAAAGGCTTTTGAGATGGGAATCATGGATATTCCGTTTGCCCCAAGTAAGTTTAATATGGGTAAAACTATGCCAGCTCGGGACAACTCCGGTGCGATTCGTTACTTGATGTTTGGGAATGTTCCCTTTAGTGAAGAAATCAAAGATATTAACCGTTCTAAATTAGATGAACGAGCAAGTTATGAGAAACGGAACATTGGATTCCAGATGACCGTTGACGATATTTATGCTGTTGGTCGTGGACGTCTAATTGGACGCCCCGGTGGTCAGAATAAAACCAACTATAAACCAGAATAACAACGGAATAGTAATAATAGTTTTTAGAGAAGTTTTTAAGTGAGTGTATTAGGAAAACAGCTTAAGAAAATCGTTTAACGAAAATAGGCAGAAGTCGCCCATCCTCTATAGGTGGGTGATGAATGCTATTCCGTATGAGGGTTATTTTTAGTCACTCGAAAGGCGATATAATAAGCTTATTGTCTTTTGACAACTGGCGG
>JAAZGI010000127.1 GCA_012511315.1 Clostridium sp. | reverse complement strand
TGGTCATAAACTGGAGCTACTTCAACAATATCAAAGCCTACAAAATTCATGTCGGAAACTCCCCGAATAAAGCTGATTGCCTCATAAGATGTGTACCCTCCAACCTCTGGTGTTCCTGTTGCTGGCGCATAAGCTGGGTCAACAAAGTCAATATCGAAGGTTAAAACGCTTTGTTATCTCCAACCACTTCTTTGATTTTTTCAATAACAGCCGGAATACCCATTTCTCTAACTTCGTGAGTAGGAATCAAGGTTAATCCTAGGTCTGCGGCTAATTTAAATTCACCAGCATCATAAATTGATCCTCTCATGCCAACTTGGATGGAGCGATGTGGGTCAATTAAGCCTTCTTCAATGGCTCGACGGAATGGCGTTCCATGATTGTATTTTTCTCCAAATACTTCATCATTAATGTCCGCATGGGAGTCAAAATGAACTAGGCTAACGGGTCCGTGCTTTTTGGCAATGGCTCTTAGTTCTCCTAGGGTTACCGAGTGGTCCCCGCCAAGTGCTATAGGAATACAATCATACTGAATCACATCTGAAACGAATTCCTCAATTTTTTCATAGGTAGGATGAATATATCCTGGCACCACATTGACATCACCAAGATCGGCTCCTTTTAAGTAATCCAGAATATTAACTTCATGAACAGGGTTGTTTGTCTTCATCATAACTGAGATGTTACGAATCCCTTGAGGGCCAAATCTCGCGCCACTCCGATAGGATGATGCTGTGTCAAAAGGTATTCCATAGATTGCGAAATCTAAGCCTTCAGCTGAATCAAATCGTTGCATCCGCATAAAGTTACCCACATTACAAAATCTTGGTGAAGCAAAAGCTGTAGCTGGTTTTTTGTTCAAATCTTTCTTTTCCATTATAAAATCCTCCTAAGTTGTTTTCACTTATATATAAGCAAACTTCATGCCAACTATTAAAAAGAGTGTTTTTACAGAAAATACATGATTTGTCCATGAATAAGAGACAAATTCTTAAAAACGTTTTCGAAACATGTGTTTTTGTAATGATTATCAAAAGACGCTCCGGAATTTCTTCTAACAAAACGGAAATAATTCCACTACTTTACCTTCAAGCGCTTCACTTTTTTTCGCAAAGTACTTTCATTAATATTATATTTTTCACTGGTGGCCTTGATTGACCCGCATTCTTCCAATAATCTACTTAATGTTTCACGTTCAAAATGATCGACCATTTCACTATATGAGTTTAGTTCAAGCTTGGGATCTTTTAGGGGCTTAAATTCACCTTGGCTACCAAAGGAGTCGATAGCATATAAATCATTCAAAGTTATTTCATTGGTTTCACTAGTCAAAACCAGTCGTTCGATAAAGTTCTCCAATTCTCGGGTATTCCCGGGCCAGGGTCTATTCATCAAGGAACTGTACACCTCACCTGATAATGTCTTGGACATACCATAGGTTAAGTTTTTTTTATCCAATAGAACTTGAGCTAAGGTTAGGATGTCTTCTCTCCGTTCCCGTAGTGGTGGTATATGTATGGGGAAGACATTTAGGCGGTAAAACAGATCCTCTCTAAAGGTTCCTTCGCGAACCATAAAATCCAACTTATTATTTGTTGCTGCTATGATTCGAACGTTAGATGTTTTAACTTTTAGACCACCAACTGACATATATTGTTTGTCTTGTAAAACTCGCAGCAACTTCGCCTGATTGGGTAGGGAAAGGTCGCCTACCTCATCCAAGAATAATGTTCCGCCATTAGCTAAGTCTATCAATCCTTTTTTTCCATGCCTGCTAGCACCGGTAAAAGAGCCAGCTTCGTATCCAAACAATTCAGATTCAAACAAAGATTCAGGGATAGCAGCACAATTTAACGTTACCATAGGCTTTCCCGAACGATGAGAGTTCTCGTGAATGTACTTAAATAAAACACCCTTTCCTACGCCTGACTCTCCTGTAATCAACACATTGTTATCAAATTGGGCTGCTTTATCCGCCATTTTTTTACTATTTCCATGGCTTTACTCGAAGAATTTAAGTCGCCATTTACAGAATATTGTTTCAGTTGTTTCAATAATTTCTCATTGTGATCCTTAAGCTCTATTAACTTTTTATCCATCTCTCGTAAATAAGGCATATCCATACAGGTCACAACAACCATCTTAAGCTGTCTCTTTTCATCAAAAACAGGTGTTCCCTGGCTATACACCCTCTTTCCATTTACCAATTGAATGGACTCGAGAAACTCCTGTGTAACCAAAACATCCAGCCCAATTGATTTTGAAAGGACTCCCTCATCCACTAAATGCTTAATTGGTTTTCCTACAATTTCTGTCGTGTCTGGTATATTATCAATTGCTCGACAAGCTTTGTTATAGTATATGGTAATGCCAAGCTGATCAATGATATGGACACCTAAAGGCAAACCCTCTAGTATGCTTGTTATTTCCCTCATTTGAAATTTCCTCCAATCTCAAAACTAACACAATGTGCACCTTGTACTCTAAATACATTCCCGCCAGGCACTACTCTCATTAATCCACAACCCTAACAGTGATTACTACTTTAAGCTCTTTAAATTTCATCCTCTTTTATCAATTGCCTAAATCAAGATTTCATTTAGGGAGAATCAGGGTTTTGCATCGCTTGGTCATAGCTTGCCACTACGAATTGCCACCACTCTAAGTTTAATTTATGCATTTTTTGGTAAAATCAAGGCAAACAAAACGGACTTCGTCATTATCTACTTTTATTCTTCTTTATGGAATTATGATATCACCTCCTGTTTGTTTTTAAAAATACACCTGGACTAAGAGCAGAGATGGTAAAGCAGAGATTTAATGGGTGGCATTTTCCCTCTTGTAGAATTTTTGATCCTCGTGTATTTTTGAATGAGTATTAAATATTGAATAATAAATGCAAAGAACGGACCAAGTACATAAAATTCTGCTTAATAGAGAGCCGGTGGTGGTGAAATTCCGGTAGGTAAGAGTTGTGGAACGAACAGCCGGGAGCAGCTATGCTGAAACAATGAGTAGGTATGGACGTCCTTCACGTTACGAAATCAAGTGGAATGACTATTGTCGTTTCAATTGGGTGGTACCACGATCATATGCTTCGTCCCTTTGTCGGACGGAGTTTTTTTGTTTTTATTTTCAGCCAATCATTTCTGCTTGAATTGCTAACTTGCCGAAAAATTACTTAGATTTAGCAACACGTCTTTATACTATAAAATCAATCAACACATTGACTCTCATACCGAGGTCAAGTGCACTAGGAGGTATATTATGAACACTATTAAAGAGATTTATCGCTCAATGGATGATTTTGGCGGCCAAGAAATCGAAGTTTCCGGCTGGATTCGGACCATGCGAGTCTCCAAAAACTTTGGTTTTATCGAACTAAATGATGGGACATTCTTTAAAAACTTACAGGTTGTATTTGAAAATGATTTAGACAATTTTGAAGAAATTTCTCATTATGCCATTGCAACAGCTATTTCCGTTCGCGGAACCCTGGTGCTGACACCTGACTCAAAACAGCCTTTTGAGCTCAAAACCAAAACCTTAACCTTAGAAGGGCCATCTCAATCAGATTATCCACTTCAAAAGAAGCGGCACTCCTTTGAGTATCTGCGGACTATTGCCCATCTACGCCCCCGCGGCAACACCTATAACGCTTTGTTTAGAGTTCGCTCCATGGCGGCTTTTGCAATCCATAAATTCTTTAACGAACGGGACTTTGTCTATGTTCATACACCGATCATTTCCGGTTCAGATGCTGAAGGTGCTGGTGAAATGTTCCAGGTTACAACCCTTGATCTTAACGATGTCCCTAAAAATGACCAAGGAAAGCCGGATCTTAAAAAAGACTTTTTTGGTAAAGAAACTCACCTCACCGTATCAGGGCAACTGCAAGGTGAGGCTTACGCCCTAGCCTTCCGCAACATCTATACCTTTGGTCCTACCTTCCGGGCTGAAAACTCCAACACCAGCCGTCATGCAGCTGAGTTCTGGATGATTGAACCAGAAATTGCCTTTGCTGATTTAAAAGACAATATGGCTTTAGCGGAAGATATGCTTAAATATGTTATCAGCTACCTTTTGGAAAATGCTCCAGAGGAAATGGCCTTCTTTAACCAGTTTGTTGATAAAGGACTCCTACAACGTCTCAACGAATTAGTTGACTCTACCTTCCGCGAAATCACTTACACTGAAGCGGTGGATCTACTCACTAAATCTGGTAAAACCTTTGAGTTCCCAGTGGAATGGGGAATGGATCTACAGACCGAACATGAGCGCTACTTAACGGAAGAGGTCTTCAAAGGACCTATTTTTGTAACTGACTACCCCAAGGGGATCAAGGCTTTCTACATGCGCCAGAACGAAGATGGAAAGACCGTTGCTGCCATGGATTGCTTGGTACCAGGTGTGGGTGAAATCATCGGCGGCTCCCAACGTGAGGAGCGCTATGATGTTTTAATGGCTCGCATCGAAGAACTTGGATTAGATCCTAAGGAATACTGGTGGTACATGGACCTTCGCAAATATGGTTGTGCCAAGCATGCCGGCTATGGCCTCGGCTTTGAGCGCCTACTGATGTATGTAACCGGTATGTCGAACATCCGAGACGTGATTCCCTTTCCCCGTACCGTTGGAAGCTGCGATTTCTAAGGCCTCAGCGCTGAAAACCTAATAACTTATATTTTATTTGTAAGAGCTCTTTGACAAGATTTTTCTTGTCAAAAGGGCCCTTCTTTTTTCAAGCCTCTTTTTTTCAAGCCTCTTTTTTTCAAG
>JAAZGI010000126.1 GCA_012511315.1 Clostridium sp. | reverse complement strand
CCTTCAGCTGGAAGAGGAACGAAATTTGGCAGGAGGTAGAGTGAAACTCCAATACCGATGATGACTATGCTAATCATTAAATATAATAGACGAATACCGTAGGATGGCGGCTCAGGCAGCCAACTCAGTAAATAATGGCTACTGGTATAGGTAATAAAAAAACTCAATAGGTACACACAAGGAATTTGCAAAAAATGTACAGGCTTAAACTTTTTACGAAGTAATAGCACTTGTAAAAAGACCAAAACTACTTGGAAAAAAATAGTAGCTAATCCTAGTTCTATGCCCCATATCACTTCTAGAGCATAGGGAACGGCACTAACTGGCGAAATGCCTAGACCAGCAGCTTTGGATATGTTGATTCCAATGGCCAGGAGTAAGAGCCCGCCAATATAAATTGTTAATCGCTTTAAAAATTTCATAAGGTTAAAATCCTCCATAGGTACTCTGAGCAAGTTCAAGATGTCTAGAATGTTTTAAGGTTAAAAAATAATATTATCACATATAACCACTTATTTCTAACTTATTTCCAACAGACTGGATAAATTAAATAAGAATGATGAAGACCAAGACAGCCACATGAAAGCCATGAAAGAAATGAAAGCCATGAAAGAAATGACAGAGCAAGAAAGACCCCTTGATTCAATGAAACACCTAACCTTCTTTTTGAAGGAATAAAATAGTTTGGGTGGTCTTTGTGATAAGAAATAAAAAAAGAGCCAGTTACCTAGCTCTTGTACCCTCAAACCTTATAATTCATTGGGAATGCTTGCCTGTTTTGCCATGATAATTTCAAGGTTTCCATTGCGGACACGAAGTTCATCAATAAATTCTTTTTCTTTGTTTACATCATTGAGTAAAATGTCATAAGTTAGGCGAAATAAACTTCCCATGCTGGTGGTTTTTACACTCAGCAACTCGCTTTTGGATGTATAACGGCTCATTAAATCATTAAAAACGTCGGTATAATCTAAATCTTCCGGGATTGTGATTCTCATTGTTCTTTGGTTGCTTGCACCCTCTCCGAGACTACTTGCTGTATAAATTAATATTGCGATATTAATAATCAAAACGAAAATGAAAGCATAACCTAGATATCCCATTCCAGTTGCAAGACCAGCACCCATAGCAATAAAGATGGCTCCGATTTCTTTTGCAGTTCCTGGAATGGATCGAAAACGAACCAAGCTAAAGGCCCCAGCTATAGCAACACCAACACCGAGGCTTCCATTAACCATCATGATGATCATGCAAACAACGGAGGGAAGGGTGGCTAAAGTAACCACAAAGCTTTTGGTATAACTGGTCTTGTATGTATAAACTACTGCGATAAACATCCCAATTAAAAGGGCTGAGCCTAGGCATAAAAGAAAATAGGAAAGTCCTATGGGGGCTGCTCCTTCTGCTACTAAAAGTCCTTTAAATAAATTATCCGTTAACATTCTTGTTCTCCCTTATTGTAAATATTATTTTTGTGTTTTTAAAGTTGTTAAGGCCTGGGTTTGATTTTTCTTCAGACTCATTTCTTTTTTACTTTTTTGAGTTTTTATGGCGTTAAGTTCTAATATTACTATTGTGAAGAGTTATGCTCCATGGCGATGTGGTTCTCAGAATCCGCCTCTTTCATATATTTGGGTAAGAGGTACTTCATATAAGCGTTACCATACTTTGAGAAAGAGCTTTTATAAATATTGTTTTCACTGAAAAAATCCAGTAGCCATTTCGGCATGCCAAAGACTGTTTTTACCTCTAAAACAACCTCTCCATTAAGCATATCGCTTTCCCCATAAACCGGTGAAGTTAGCGATAAATCATAGTCTCTAGTCACGATGTTTTCATCAAAGGTCATACGGAAATTGGGATCCGCTTTACTAAAGTAAGCCTCGCGGTCGTAAGAGATAAAGACAGCTGGTTCAACGTCTCCATAATGAGACATTAAATATTCAATCTCTTTTGCGATTTGGCTCTTATTCAGAAGGGAAAGATTTCCTTCTAAATAGTTGCGAGTTACTTCCTCCTCTAAATCCATTCTTCTTTTGTAAACAACCCCCTGATACTTTTTCTTGATTTCAATAAAGACTTTACTATCTTCCTTAGCTTGAGCATAACTTCGAACTCTAAGCTTTTCCTTATAAGTTGGTTTATCTAAAGAACGCCTTATTAACAGTTTACTTGGCGTATCATAGTAGATATTTCGAATGGTACTTTTCCCAAAGGCATCAGGTTCCATATGGTCTTGCATAACTTTTTCTAATGCTTGTTTTTGTTTTTTTGTAATTAAATATTTAACTTCGTATCGTTTAAAAACACTAGCACTTCTCATTTTGACCTCTCCTTTCTCATTAATTATTAAGATTCCTTTTAATAAATCGGG
>JAAZGI010000125.1 GCA_012511315.1 Clostridium sp. | reverse complement strand
GTTTGTTTTTTTAATTTTTTTCTAAATCTCGCTTATCCTTTTTCTTAGGGTATGCTTGGCCTCTGCTTGGACTTTTCATAGCACTCTTCCTTGAGCGCTTCTTGTCTTCATTTACCTCAAGCCTCAATGTCCAGGGGAAGTTTTTCTCACCTAAACTAAAAGGCTACTTTAGGACTTTCTCTATTTCATCTAACATTTTTCCTGTTCCAATCAAGCCACCAGAGGTTATATACCAGACCTCAGCATCTAAATAGTGGACAGTGTTATTTATTGTGGCTTTGATTCCACTAAGAATCTCATTGTTCATAACACTACTTGCATCCACTTCGCCACCTACCACCTGGTTGCGATCAATCACAAATAAGTGATCTGGATCTTTTTCTAAAATATATTCATAGGTGACATTTTGCCCATGGGTGGATTCCTCGATGCCTGTATCCGCTTGAGCAAATCCAAGGGCATGATGAATCAGACCAAAGCGGGAATCCTTGCCATAGACACTTAGACTGCCGTCGTTAGCTAATAAAATCAAGGCATTTTCACCCTTCGCCTCAGCTTTCGCCTGAATATTAAGCGCTTGATCTTCTAGCTTTTTCAATTCACTCTCCCCACTATCCACCTTCCCTACTAATTTAGTGAGAGTACTAACATTCTCACGGACCGATTTCATATAATCTGAATTGTCCACTGCTAAATAAACTGTTGGGGCAATTTTATTTAGCTCCTCGTAAGCTCCTTGGGTTCTTGAGGATATTAATATTAAATCAGGCTTCAACTCAAAGACTTTCTCAAAGTCTGGTTCTTTTAAGGTACCAACATCACCATAGGATTCATCTTGATATTTAGATAAAAAACTTGGCAAGGATGATTTAGGAAGACCCACCACCGACACCTCCAAATAATCAAGAATATCTAATAAACTATAATCAAATACAACAATACGCTCAGGGTTAGTAGCCACCTTGGCCTCACCTAGCTCATGGTTAATGGTTATCTGTTCACCTACCTCTTTCCCCTCACCTGCCTTACTTTCTTCTAAACCAAGCTTCGAGCAAGCTGATAAAAACAGAGTCAGCCCTAAAATGGGAGCTATCAATTGAAACTTGAACCCTAGCCCTCTTGCCCGGCTCTTCCTTGTGTTTAGCTTGTTTTGCTTGTTTACATTTAATCCTTTATTGCTTTTAAAATCCTTCATTGCATTCATTATAATTATTTTCCTTTTTTAATTTTTTGTATAGATTTTCCCGTCCAGAGTTGCTATCAAACAATCGTTTTTATAATTTTTGTTAGTTTTGGTTTTGGGGTTTAAAGTTCCCTTCGTTGATCCTTAAACGGCAGTCGACATTGAATTCTTCTGCCTCGTTTCATCTCCATAGTAGGTGCATATTTTCTTACCACCAATTCGATGAACTTGAAAAGGCATCTCAAACAGGTCCGCTAACACTTTACTGTTGATGATTTGATCCGTATCATCATGGAAACGAACTTTCCCATCGGCCAAGGCTACAATCCGGTCTGAATAGCATGAGGCAAAGTTAATATCATGAATCACAATCACCACCGTCTTATCCAGCTCATCCACAATCCGGCGAAGAATTTTCATGATTTCCACTGCATTTTTCATATCCAAATTATTTAATGGTTCATCCAAAAGAATATAATCCGTATCTTGGGCTAGCACCATAGCGATATAGGCTCGCTGCTTCTGACCACCTGATAACTCATTAATATATCGATCCTGAATCTCCTCTAACTTTAGATAGCCAATGGCTTGATCAATAATCTCTTGATCCTCCTTGTTTAAATTTCCCTTTGAATAGGGAAACCGGCCAAAGGAAATCAGTTCACGAACCGTTAAGCGAACATTGATATCGTTAGACTGTTTTAAAATCGACACCTTACGAGCTAAATCTCGACTTTTCCAATTCCTTAAAGAAATTCCATCGATTGTAACGTCGCCCTCATTGGATTCTGTGAGCCGGGAAATCATGGCTAAAAGCGTGCTTTTACCAGCTCCATTCGGTCCGATGAAAGAGGTGATTTTGCCGGGTTGGATATTGAGAGAAACATTCGATACAACGTCTTTGGTATCATAGCGTTTAAATAAATTTTTAACTGTAATCATTGCTAAAGTTGACTCTCCTTTAATAACAGACGAATGAAATAGAGACCACCGATAAAGTTAATCATGACACTAATGGGTGTATTGAAATGAAATACCTGCTCAACTAGAAGCTGGCCAAAAATCAAAGCAATACAGCCTACTAGCATGGAGCCAATTAAAAGGTGGAAGTGACGATGGGTTTTTAAGTATTCTCGCGCTAAATTCGTCACCAAAACTCCTAGAAAAGTAATGGGACCAACAAGGGCTGTAGATACTGATACTAAAATGGCGACAATCAATAAAATTTGCTTTGTTAACGCATTGTAATTGACGCCCAGGTTAATGGCGCTATCGCGACCTAAAGCTAAAACATCCATTGTCTGATGTTTCAAAAATCCTATTACAATGGCTCCGACCATCAAAACTCCAGCCAGCACCAATATGCCGGTATTAATATTGTTAAAACTTGCAAACATGCTACCCTGTAGAATTAAAAACTCATTGGGGTCAATAATAACCTGCAAGAAAGAGGAGCCGCTTCGAAACAAAGTTCCAGTTACAATTCCAACTAAAAGAAGCAAATAAATACTGCCTCTTACTTTCTTTAAAATCCAACCCAAAATAATGACACTAAAACATATCATGACGCCTACTGCAATCAGAAAACCAATTCTACCATCAAGTTTTGCTATGGCTTGAGAACCCAACAAGAAAATCATGGTGGTTTGAATAAAAACATACAAGGAATCCAACCCTAATACACTAGGGGTGAGGATCCGATTGTTGGTAATCGTTTGAAAAACTAAGGACGAAAACCCGATGGCACTACCGGTTAAAAGAATTGCCACCACCTTTGGTATCCTTCTAGACAGAGCATATTGATAGCTAGCTAATGACAAATCCCAAAATAAAAATAGTAGAATGCCGACGATTAATATCAAGCTTAAAAAAAGTAATTTCCGCTTCATCAGTGCTTCACCCCCTTAAGGATTAAATACAAAAAGATGATGCTACCGATAACTCCAGCGGTCAAAGATATGGAGATTTCATAGGGCCAAATTAACACTCGCCCTAACATATCGCACACTAAGACAAAGACTGCTCCAAGAAGTGCGGTGGTTGCTAGATTGTTTCGAACATGGTCCCCTCGTACCATGGTTACGATATTGGGAATGATTAAGCCTATAAAAGGAATGTTTCCCACAGTGACTAATACAGCACTTGAAATTAAAGCTACCAAGGCTAAGCCTACATTTACGATTAACCGGTAATTCAAACCAAGATTTCGGGCAAAATCCTCGCCCATACCAGCAATGGTGAATTTATTGGCATAAACCCAGGCGATCGCTAGAAGAGGCAAGGAAATAAAAATTATTTCGTAGCGGCCCTTAGTTACCATGGAGAAAGATCCTTGAAGCCAGGAATTTACATTCTGAACCAAATCAAAGCGATAAGCGAAAAAGGTGGTCACAGAATCAATCAAATTACCCAATATTAATCCCACCAAGGGGATAATAATGACATTTTTAGCTTTAATCTTTCCCAAGATATACATAAACAAGAAGGTGCCGGCTAGAGCAAAGGCAAAGGCAATCATCATTTTCTCAATGGTTGTTGCTGCCGGTAAAATGACCATGGCAAAGAGAATTCCCATTCGAGCTGAGTCCATGGTAGCCGCTGTGGTTGGTGACACAAATTTATTGCGAGTAATTTGCTGCATAATCAGCCCTGAGATACTGAGTGCCATGCCTGTCATTAAGATACTTAAAAGTCTCGGAATCCGGCTTAATGCCATAACCAAAACTTCCGTTTCGCCACCTTGAAAAAAAACACATAAGCTAACTGGTTTTGCACCAATGAGAAGAGAACCCATGGACAAAATAAGTAATAATGCAATTAAATAGCCATTTTTCATAGGCCGAGGGGAATTAGCTTCCACATTGACGCCTCCTTTTCAGATTGATATAATAATCCATAGCTAGTTGATAATAACTCTCATTTATAATAACCAAGCTCAACTTCTTTATCTTTTGGTTTATTCGTTTTTTTATCACTATATTTGGGTAATCGTACCGCAACTAGAAAGAATTTTATTTTACCTGAAAGGATGAAGCCTATGTTTCTCGAGCGAAACCCCCGCCGGGTTGCAGAAGATTTTTATGCAGCCACCAAAATTCCCAGTAGTGCTTTCTCTAGCGATGGGAAAATAGTTTTTAATGCTGGAAGTCATTTTATCCACAATGACTATGACATATATAACAATTTAATAGAGACTATGGTTTTGTCAGAACCTGATGCCCCCATCGCTTTAACGCTAACTAGTCCTCTGGGCCAACGATATACAGCTTACTTTATTAATAAATACAAATACCAAGATGGCTTTGTCTTAATCGGCCCATACACTAGACAAGACTTAGCCAGAATCTCTCAGTTTGAAATTTGTTTTTATAACAACCAGACCCTTGATTTAATTGGTGCTAGTCTTCTACGAACCCCCATTAAAAATCAATCCACCTGCTATAGCTTAAATGTTCGACGCGCTTTAGATTATATTCACTCCAATTATAAAAACCCCATCAGCTTGGGCGAGATGGTTGAGTTTCTTAATCTGAACAAAAGTTATTTTTGCACCTTGTTTAAACAAGAAACCGGCAAGACCTTCACAACTTACTTAAATCAAGTAAGGATAGAAAAAAGCAAACGTTACTTGGCTCAAAATAATTGCTCGGTTCTTGAGGTGGCTTTGTCGGTAGGTTTTAGCAGTCAGAATTATTTCACCACTACCTTTAAACGAATGTTGAATATGACGCCAGTTCAATACCGGCGGCAAGCTTCTTTATAAGATTCTGCATTTTATACTCCTCATTGAAAACCTAAATACTTTATTTTTTAGTTCTCCCTTGATTGATGATTCTTGCTTTTTATTTACCTGGTTGGATATGGTATAATTTAGGCGACCAATAAAGATGATTAACACTGCATCCAAGAGTGATTATTATCATTCTGCTTACTAAACTCATTTTCTCAATGGCAGTTGAGCTGCAGTTTAATTAGAATCTTTTAAATGGATACCAGCCATGCCTCTGGGGCGTGGCTTTATTATATGAAAATAGATGGAGGTTCCACCCATGACAGACAATAAAGTTTTACCTAATATCATCCCAGGAAAAAAAGATTATCAATTTACTGATATTTCTCAGTTTATTAAAAAGCATGATCTGAAATTTATGATCTACAATACCAGAACCCGTAGCTCAGAAGAATTTATTCCTGTAACTCCAGGTCAAGTGAGCTTATACACTTGCGGCCCCACCGTATATAAAGACGCACATATCGGCAATCTCAGAACCTATATTTCAGAGGATATTTTGAAAAAGGCTTTGATTCTTTATGGTTATAAGGTGAAACACGTGATGAACATTACGGATGTTGGGCATCTAACGGACGATGCGGATGAGGGCGATGACAAAATGGAGAAGTCCGCTCGAGAAATGGGTATGGACGCGTGGCATTTAGCCTATCACTACTTCGAAAAATTTAGAGATGACTTTGAGTCCCTGAACTGCATGGATCCGACTCTTTGGGCCTCTGCTGCAGGACATATTGACGAACAGCTCCACATCATTGAGGTTCTCCAGGAGAAAGGCTTTACCTATGAAACCAACGACGGTGTTTATTTTGACACAGAAAAATTTCCCCAGTATGCTGATTTTGGTCAAATTGATGTGGAAAATTTACAAGGTGGAGCGCGAGTTGAATTAAACCAAGAAAAGCGCAATATCACAGACTTTGCCCTTTGGAAGTTTTCCAAGGATGGTGAACAACGTCAAATGGAATGGGATTCTCCATGGGGTATTGGCTTCCCTGGCTGGCATCTAGAATGTTCTGCATTGTCCATTAAATATCTTGGGGATCGATTAGACTTCCATGCTGGTGGTACAGACCACATTAAAGTTCACCACACCAATGAAATTGCTCAGTCTGAAAGTTACTTGGGTCACCCTTGGTGCAACTACTGGTACCACGCTGAATTTTTAGTTCTCCAAGGTAATGTTAAAATGAGTAAATCCACTGGTAACTTCCTAACCGTTAGCTCACTTCGCGAGGAAGGCTACGATCCATTGGACTATCGATACTTCTGCCTTAACGCTAACTATTCCAAGCAATTAACCTTTACCTGGGAAGCTATGGATGCTGCCAGGACCTCCTATGCACGGCTACGTAACCGGATCATTGAGCTTAAAAAATCAACTGTTGAAACACAAGGTACAGCTGATGAACGGTACATGCTCCAATTCTTTGGTGATATTTTCCAAGATCTCAACGTTTCTAAAGCTCTTGGTACCCTTTGGAATTTACTTAAAGATGATTCCGTAAAAGATCCTGACAAATTAAAGACAGTTTTAATCTTTGACGAAGTTCTCGGTTTGGGACTAAAGGATGTTGAGGAAAGCCACCAAGAATTACCAACTGCTGTTATCGAACTCATGGCACAGCGAGATGAAGCTCGAGTTAATAAAAACTACGCCTTATCTGATCAGTTAAGGGATGAACTAACAGCCATGGGCTATACCGTTAAAGACTCAAAAGATGGAACCATTGTTCAATAAATTAATTCCCTTTATATAAGGCCATTTCCTTTATACATGAAAAGCTCTGCCTCCATTTAGGTTATTCCATGGAGACAGGGCTTTGTTCATTTTAAATCCAGTGTTTGAAAAAGGACATTCCATTAAATTTTAGCCCTAAAAAAAACGCATTTTCTTTACTCCAGGATTTTATGTAAACAATTTCACTATTTTCGGTTTTAAAATATTAATTTCATAATTTTATTTTTATCAGTATCGATAAAAATGCTACAATATGTATATACATTGATTTTTACTGCACAATAATGTTTATACGAAAATCAAATTTTGATACAAGGATGGTAGGGAAATGAAACGTTTAGATGGAAAAGTTGCTATAATCACAGGTTCCACCTCTGGGATGGGCCGCGATACTGCTTATTTATTTGCAAAAGAAGGGGCTAAAGTAGTTGTTACTGGACGCAATGAGGAAAGAGCTAAGGAAGTTGTTGAAACAATCCGTAAAGACGGTGGCACAGCTTCCTATGTACTCGTTGATATGGCTAATTTAGACGAAGTTCGCAAAATATATAATCATTGCATTGATGAATATGGCACTGTAGATATTCTTTTCAATAATGCTGGCTTACTGAGCTTAGCTACTATTATGGATATTAGTTTGGAAGAGTGGGAAAAAATGTATACTGTTAACGTAACCGCTCCAGTCCTTCTTGCAAAATTATGTGCTCCCCTTATGAAAGAAAAAGGTCACGGGGTTATCCTTAACACTGGATCTATTGCAGGAACCAGTGCACGTTGGGGTAAGGTCGCCTATTGCTCAACTAAGCACGCACTCAACGGTGTCACCGTTGCTCTTGCTCGAGAACTGGGACCTGAAATCCGAGTCAACGCCATTTTACCTGGTGCTATCGAGACAGCTATGCTAGACGGAGTTGGTGGAGTTGCTGCAATGGCTCCGATGGCTCAGATGAGTAGCTTAAAACGAACTGGTAAAGGGGAGGAAATCGCAACTACCGCCCTATTCCTTTGCACCGATGATTCATCCTTCATCACTGGCCAACTAATCCGAGTTGATGGCGGATTGGACGCTTAATTAATTAAGTATAAGTCTATAATTTTAGCCGGTGGGAACACCGGCTTTTCTTATTCATATTTCTGACTTTAGTTTCTCATCCTATTCTTTGTCTTAGTGTTAGTCCTAGTCTTTTCCATCCTTGATGTTTTATTTTTTAAGCGATTTTTTTCAATACAGTCATTCATAAAAATCCTTAAAATAGCTCTTTTTTGTGTTCGCCTTTGTTTAAGCTAGAAATAATTTGACCCAGGTTCCCAAGAAAACTTTCCTTCAAACTTTCCTTCAAACTTTTGAACCCATTTTTAAACAGCCCTAAATACTAAATACTCAGCCAAAGCTCTAGCAACCCCTTACTTCAAGACCTGCTGCCGGCATATTCTCCTTGTAAACTCCTGTATTGTCTTTTGAAAGAAATATTATGGAAGTCTTAACTTTTTGACTTGTTACTATATTTTTAGGATTTTCATTTATAATAGGGTTTGATTGACTTTTTCCGTCTCTTTAGTGGACTTATCCTTTGAGGTAAATCATGAGAGAGACCATGCATTAAAGTGAGGTTCCACGATGAAATTATTACTTAATAGCCTGTCCAAATCTTTTGGTAGCAACCATGTATTGCGGGGTATTGATTTTACTTTTGAGCAAGGTAATGTTTATGCTTTGCTCGGACGAAATGGGTCTGGTAAAACTACCCTATTTAACTTAATTGCCAATGAAGTTAAAAAAGATGCTGGCAACGTTTGGATTGAGGCAAATGGCGAGAAACGAGCCTTATTACCTGAAGACTTATTCTTCATGGTGGCTAACCCTGCCCTGCCTAACTTTTTAACTGGCTATGAATTTATCGAATTCTTTATGGATGTAAACCCAAAATCTGGCGGTCATGAAAAAACGGTTGATGAATACATGAATTGGATTGGCTTTGATGAAGCAGACAAATGGCGGCTTATCCAAGGCTATTCCCTTGGGATGAAAAATAAATTACAAATGTTGATGTTTATGATTTTAGAACCAGCTATCATTTTAATGGATGAACCTTTAACCAGTTTAGATGTAATCATGCAGCTTCAAATCAAAAAATTAATTCGCGAAATCCGTAAAAATCACATCATTCTTTTCTCAACTCATATCTTGCAGCTGGCCACAGACCTTTGTGATGAGATCGTAGTCTTAAATAATGGCCAGTTAACTCAAATTGACCATGAACTACTAAAGGACCCGGCATTTGAATCCCGTATTATTACGATTCTATCTGAAGATGCAGCCACAGAAGATTTGCCTGAACTACAAGAGTTCGTTGAGGATGCGATTCAAGCTGAGGCCTCTATTGAAAGTGCTGCGCCAAATGAAAACACACGGAATACCGTGGAGCAAAAAGACTTAGATCATAAATTCAGTGAACATGTTACTAGCTATCATGATGGGGATGCCTAGTATGTGGAACTTATTTCGAATGGAACTTAAGTATGAGGTCTATAGCAATATTAATTACTTTTTTCGGTTCATCAAAAATCTCGGCCCCTTTAAAGATAAGTTTTCTGATGAATTTCATAATCTTGGGCTAAAAGGTTTTGCCTCTGGATTTTCAGGGATTTACAAGGTTTTAAAGTCCATCCTCTCGGGAATCTTAGCAGCCTTTGTTGCATTGATTTTCTTTACCACCTTCAATAATGTCTTTTCTGATCAGAGTGTGGCTCATCCTGGGATCATGGCGTCTTTTTTTGTTGTGCTTTACTTTTTCATGAACCTTATGCAACCTAAGGTGTTAGGAGCTACTCAAAAGATTCATCTGTTTCACCAAGTCTTTCGTCAAAACGCCCGCCATGTTGCTCGGGTAGAGCTTTTTATTACGCCGGCTTTGCAGTTTATTGGTCGTAGTGCCGGTTTTTTAATCATTTTTCCCCTTGTCGCTGGCACCTCTCCCCTTCAAGCAATTTGGCTCAGTTTTATCCTTGCAACACTCGGTACCATGATTGAGTGGATTCATTTAAAGTTCCTTGATTTGGAAAAACCGCTGCAAGGCAATCCTGTTTTCATTATTGTTGTCTTGGTTATTCTTTCCTTGTCATTACTCTTAGTTAGCTTATTAAAAGTAGATGGTCTGATGATTCTATGGAATCCCATTGCTTGGATCCTTGTACCAGTTCTCTTCTTCGTTTTCTTTCTAGCTAATTGGAATTACAAAAATTATAATCAAGTGGCCCAACACATTCATCGCGAATATGAAAAGCAACTGAACTTAAAACTAGACAGTCAAGCTCGTACTATGGATGTACAACTGAAGGATTCAGATTATGACAAGCTTAGAACCAATCAAGAAATCGCAAGTTTATCCGGCTATGCCAAACTAAATGCCCTCTTCTTTGATCGTCACAAACGGATTCTACGTAAACCCATCATGATATTTACCTATATAGGCATCGTCTTAGGTGTGGGTGGTTTAATTTTCCTTTGGTTTAATCGTACATTAAACATTTGGCATCCATTTAAAATTGGTGTGTTTTATGATTCATTAAGTTATTTTATCCCCTTCTACATGTATTTATCCATTGGCGATAAGCGGCTCACCAAATCCCTTTTCGTCAACTGCGATGCCAGCTTACTAACCTATAGCTTTTATCGTCGTCCAGAAGATGTTTTAACTAGTTATCGCATGCGCTTAAAGGAAGTTATTAAGCTCAACGCACCCCCACCACTGGCGCTAATCGCTTCATTAGCTATTTGGTTATTTTTAAGTGGCATGGCTATAACCCCCGACCGCTTGATCTTGTTTCCATTAATCATCGCCTACTATGTGTTTTTCACCATTCACTTGCTCTTTATCTACTACATTCTACAGCCTTACACTCAAGATGTAGCAGTTAAAAGCCCCCTTTATACCGTCATTAACTTTGCTGTTTACATGTTCTGCTATATGCCTTTGTTTATTAAACCTGACATGACCAAACATGCCATCTTTATCATCAGTTTAACCATCATCTATGCCTTGGCAGCACGGGTTTTGATTCCGCGCTTAACCCCTCAAACATTCCGCTTAAAATAATTTTTGTTGCAAGTTAACATGAGCTGAATTAAAGAGTTCCCGTTATAAATTCAACTAAAAACTACTCCCTAAAGTTTCAGTGCTACTCTTAGATTCAGAGTGTAACCTAACGAAAAAACCCTAATAGTAAAATAAGAAGAAGGTATGAGCTGTTGGTTCATACTTTCTTCTTGTTCGAGGTTATTTTAGCTGAAATTTTCGACTTTTGGATGTTTTTCTTTAATGCTTCCTTTTAACTCTCAAATTTTTCCATATTCGATAAAGAATTTGCTGTAACGTGAAGGAATACAAACATCACCACTAAAGAGTAAATGGAGATGATTAAAAAAGCGAAGAAATTTCCTATAAAGGTACTTAGTACCAATCCAATAATCGGAATGATAATTGCAATTAGAGAAGTAAAGATATTAACAAAGGATGCAAGAGTTTTCCCTATCTTTGAGCCAATGACCTCCTCGACGAAGATTGATAAATAGGTCACCATTGCTTTCAATAAGGTTTGCACTATGATTGCATAAAAAATATCTTGAATTCGTGCTCTAAGCAGAATTCCAGCCGGTAGGGTTAAAAGCACCGCTCGGATCAAGGACATCAAATGTTCTGATAGGGTTGCTCCTAACAGCTTATTCTTAAATGAATCTGGCATGACAAAAATATAGTAGTTGCTAAATTCTTTTTTCCAAAGAGGTTGAGGATTAAAAAATACACTTAAGTAAAGCCCGACACCACACATAATCTGGAAAAAGTAATCAGGGTCAATAAAATCATCGATAAAATAGTAAGATAATCCAACACCTAATCCTCCCACTAAATAAAGAAGATCTCCTAGAGAAAAGAAAAATCGCCGCACTCTCCTTCTCTCAATGAGTTGTTTCGAGAAAATAACTCTGGAATAAAGCCCCTTTAATTCGCCTTTATAAGCAGTATATTTTGCTTTTTTTCCAAAGGCTTCCGCCATTGAGATATCTCCTTTTTTCGATTCTAAAACTGCCAGGTTTTCTGAAAACGATAGGGCATCTTCATAATATTCACCTGTACAAGGCATTTTATATGCATATAGAGCCAACATAATTCCGGTTCCTATATATAGAATGGTTGCCACAAGGTTGATTGGAGTAACTCCTAGGATGATTAAATTTAGCCAGCCTAATTGCCAGCCAAAAATTGGTATTAACAAGACGAGGGGATTTGAGAACGTTTCAATTAAAAAAGCCACATCAAACCCAGTCTTCAAAGTTGTTGAAAAGACTTGGTAAAGAATGATTAGCGTGAAAGCAATTAATATGCCATAAACCACCCAGCGGATTATTTTTTTTTGCCTTAGCGTGATTTGTTCCGATGCATACATGATTAATCCTAAGCTGTAGCTAGTTAAGTTATCAAAAATTATGCTCACAGCCATGTAAATGATTGCGATCACCACTGGTATTTTAAAAATAAAAATTGCTGCTATAAAAATCATAAGCTTCATGACAGCACTCAGATAACCTTGCTTTGACAGGGCGTAAACTAAAGCTTGCTTAGGAGACGTGGGTGTAGCCAAAATAAAGTTGATATCCTGTTTTTTAAAGGTTACGCCCTTTCTTTTAAAGTAGGATAAAGTGCTCGGCATTTTGATATAGATAGTAGCTATGGTCGCAATGATAATAAATCCCGTTTTATTGTTTAATCCTAAGCCTTCAACAGCCCCTTTTGAAATAAATGGAATCATAATAAAATAAATGCTACCAAGGATAATTCCGATTGCTTTTAGGGGTTTCTTTTTTAAGTTTTTTAAACTATTTATAATGGATCGGCTTATTAAAAACCGTAAGGAATCAGTCATTTTCACCACCTGTTATCTCAAAGAATAACTCTTCTAAATCTTTGTTATTCACATCTTCCCGGGTCACCGTGGCTAACATCTGCCCATTTTTCATGAAAATCACTCGATCCCAAAGTTCTTTAATCATGTCAATCATATGTGTACTAATCAGCACTGTTTTATTTAAAGCTTTTAGCTCTAAAACTATTTTCTTAATTTCCTTGATTGCTTTTGGATCCAACCCTATCATCGGCTCATCCAAAATTAATACATCAGGGTCTACAATGAGGGCAGCACAGATGCTTACTTTCTGCATCATTCCCTTTGATAATTCGTCGCCCAATTTATCTTGTTTGTCGTCCAAATCAAAGCGCTCTAATAACTCATCAATTTTCTCTTGATTCACCACTTTACCATAGGCTTTTGCCATATATTCAATATGCTCACGGACCGTTAACAGTGGAAATAAAGTAGGAATCTCTGGCACATAGGCCAAAGCCTTTTTTGCCTCCAGGTTTTTATTATCATATTCATTGATGGTAATGTGCCCATCGAATCTTAAAATCCCCACAATACTTTTTATTGTGGTTGATTTACCTGCCCCGTTTGGCCCTACTAAAACGGCTACTTCTCCTTGATCCACTGAAAAACTAATATCATCCACTGCTTTGAATTTTTTATATGATTTACTTAAATTACTAACGATTAGCATAAAACTCCTTTATCTCTAGCTGAGAGCAGCTAGTGTCTTGTTGGTTTTGATTCCCTCATTGAGTCAATTCAATGGGCAACCAAACATAACTTTTTTATTATTTCTTGCGCTTAGAATTCCCTTAGAGTGATTCATGAAGGCAAACGGTGTTCTATTTGCAATCAAGCTTGTAATCGCTAAATCTCTTTTCT
>JAAZGI010000124.1 GCA_012511315.1 Clostridium sp. | reverse complement strand
TGCCTAAGATCCGGTAAAGTTGAAAGAGCAATATAATGACAAAGGCCAGAATGCTGATTCCGGCCTTTTTGTTTTTTTGCTTTTTGTTTCACTGCATTTTTTCAGATTATTATAATTTTTCAAAAGCTCATCTTTTAAGAGCTTTTTTTTTTCTCTGTTATTTGCTTTTCACTGTTATTTACTTTATCTGTTATTTACTTTATCTGTTATTTTGCTTTGCTCTTTTTGTTTGCTCTTTTTTAAAAACTTTCAGTTCAACATTCAACTTTAAAACAAACTCACCTCGAATTTCTTATATAATTTGTCCGGTGCTAATATGCTTTTATAGTCTCGAAAAATTTACTTCTAACCCATTATCTGAACTAAGTCCCTTGCCACATATTTTCTGCACAAAAAAAGTACTGGTAATAAATTACCAGCACCCAATATTATAACGTCCAAGGTTCAACAAACTAATCCTGTAATGTTTAAACGTTGTGGTTTGATTAAGTCTTGAAGTGTTCTATTAGTGACCGTTTTACTCAAGAGCTTCAATCCCTTCTCTTAATCTCGGCTAATGATAACCAAAACAACCCCTTCTTGGAAATCAATTCGAGCAATCTCGTGGGTAAACTCATTGGAAACCGTTAGGGTTGAACCAAGGGTCAGCTCATGAGCTTTTAAGGGGTATTTAACGCCTGTTAGAGTAAAGTTGGACACCTTGCCCCCTAAGGGTAAAAAGGATAGATACCAGCCTGTGCGAGGCTCTAAGCTGCAGGGACCATCTGTGAGAAAGGCATGATTGTGATCATCCAGCAAAGAAACTTTGACGCCCATCTTTAAACCCTGGAGCAATAGTCCTATATTGGCCAACAAATGATCTAATCTCGTGCCGGTGCCGCCAAGAATAATCACTTCTTTGGCTCCTCGGGTCACAGCTTCATGCAAGGCTGCTTCCGTATCCGTGAAATCCTTATTGACCTTGTAGGTAATCACCTCTTGGTCTTTTTTCATGCCCTCTAGCAGCTCTGGCTTTAACGAATCAAAATCACCTAAGGCTAAATCAAATGGAATACCTTCGTTTAAGAGCACGCCGGCTCCTGAGTCAGCGGCTATAATCAAATCCACTCCCCCACCGATTACTTGATCTAAAAGCTCACGGGAAGGTGCAGATCCTCCCGTAACAATTAATGCTTTCAATTCAACTGACCCTTTAATGTTTTAATATTCTCAGCCATGGCTCGGTTTTTAAAGACTGCCGATCCTGCCACAAAACAGTCTGCCCCAGCATCTGCTAACATTCGGATGTTTGTAGCATCTACCCCGCCATCCACCTGAATAATGAGCTCTGGATTTACTCGGTCTGCCATGGCACGTAGCTTGCCAATCTTTTCTTCAGCATAAGGAATAAACTTTTGGCCCCCAAAACCTGGGTTCACGCTCATTAAAAGCACATAATCAAGACTTGGTAGAATTTCTTCCAAGACAGCCACCGGAGTTGCTGGATTCAAGGTAATTCCAACCTTAACTCCTAGTTCCTTGACCATGGCAACGGCTCGGTCCACATGAGTCACCGCCTCCCAGTGAAATGAAATCATGTCCGCTCCAGCTTTGGCAAACTCCTCAAAGTACTTCTCCGGATTTACAATCATTAAATGAACATCAAAGGGACGCTTGGTGTAGGGGCGAATGGCTTTCATAACCATGGGTCCAATACTAATATTCGGCACATAACTGCCATCCATCACGTCAACGTGGATCCAATCCGCTCCGCCCTCATCAATGGCCTTGATATCTGCTCCCAGTGCGGCAAAATCCGCTGATAAAATTGAAGGTGCTATTAATCCCATTTGTATTTGTCTTCCTCCCTAAGTCTTTTTAACATATATTGATAGTAATCATAACGATGAGGGGTTATACTCTTACCCACTTCATCCTTGACGGCGCAACCTGGTTCTTGATCGTGAAGACAGCCATTAAAACGGCAGGTCCCCTCTAACTTGCGAAATTCAGGGAATAAATCCTTTAAGTCTCGATATTCAATCCCTTTGGGTTCAATATTTGAAAAGCCTGGAGTATCAGCTAAAAAGCCTCCCCCCATTCGGACTAATTCCGTATGCCTTGTGGTATGTTTCCCACGCTTGATTTTAACAGACACAACACCCGTTTCCATCCTTTCCTCCCCCAGCAACTGATTCAAAAGTGTTGACTTACCCGATCCCGAGGGACCACACAGTACAGTGACTTCTTGATCTAAACGTGGAAGTATCAAGTCAACCACTGCCTCTGATGTGGCGCTAATAAATAAAGCCTCATAGCCAGTGCCCTCATAATATGTCTTGGCTTTTGTTAGTAACTCATCGGAAGCTAAGTCTTTTTTGTTAAAGAATATAACGGGACGAATCTCTTTTTGTTCCATAACAAGCAGGAAATGATCTAAGAGTGTCCAGTTAATATCAGGTTCGGCTAAGGCAAACACCAGAAAAGCTTGCGTTACGTTAGCGATGGCTGGACGGACTAACTCATTGCGTCGTGGTTTTATTTCATTGATAATTCCCTCTGGAACGTCTGGTTTATAAACCACATGATCTCCAGGCAAAGGAGATCCTGTTAAGCGAAATTTACCTCGAGCTCGGCAGGGTGTTATGCCATGCCCGCCATCTTCTTTGACGTAATATAAACCGCCTACTCCCTTGATAATAATACCTTCCATTCATACCTCCATGAGCGAAAAAGCCCGTTAACACGGGCTTTTCTTATTTTTATTCATTGTAAGGAACATTACTCAGTGCATTAACTAGAATTCGTTTGTTTGATATATCGACTTCTTTAACCACTGCATTAATTTTTCCTTGATCCATTAATTCATTTTTCTTAGCCGTTGGAACTACAGAACCATCAGGGTTATGTAGGTTTAGAATACTAATGGTATAGCCTGCTTTTAAAGCAATCTCTTCTGCTTCATAGTAATCTTTTTCCACTAGATCTTTCGCCGTAACCTTTCCAGTAGCTGGTGGTTTTGTTCCTGGAGTCGTAGTTGTTACCGGCTTAGTGGCTGGTTTAGTATCAGGCTTTGTAGCCTCTGGCTTGGTATCTTCCGGCTTAGTGTCTTCCGGCTTAGCGTCTTCCGGCTTAGTGTCTGCCGGCTTAGTGTCCTCCGGCTTGGGGACTCCTGGTTTAGAAGCAGGCGTGGTTGTCGATTCTGGAGCCGAGGTTTCTTCATACTTACCAATTTCCACATTAATTACAGTATCCAATGTTACCCGTGTTCCCATGGGTAAGCTTTGTCTCACAACCTTACCATCAAAGTCTTTATCTTCCACCATTACATAGGTGGTGCTACCAAGTTTTAGTTTTGCTGCCATCAAGGTCTCACTGGCCAGACTTGGCTCTAAACCTAGGATATCTGGAACAACTAAATCTTCTTTGTTTGGATCCTTGCCTTTGGATATGGTCAAATTAACCGTGCTGCCTTTTTCCAGTTCCCGACCAGATAAGGGGTCTGAGGTAATGACAATACCTTCCAAGATATAGTCATGATAAACATCATCGACCTTACCTTCAACTAGATCTGAACCAATGATAGCTGCTCGTGCTTGTTCCAAATTCATATTGGAGAAATCTGGCACTTTAACGATCTCGCGAGTTTTTGAAACTTTAGCTTTTACCGTTCCGCCGGTTTGCACTTCTTCCCCTGCATTCGGTGATGATTCCAGTACAAACCCACCGGGTGTTTCTGACGTAATGTACTCAGGCTCAAGCTTGATCTGGAATTTTGAAAGCTCTAGGCGAGCCTTAGCCTCACTCATTCCTACAATGTTAATCATAGACATGGTTTTCTGGTCATTTTGCTCTTGTCGCGAATCGTTTAGATTATTAAAATAGTTCACGGCGTATACGCTAACTCCAGTCAATAAGATGACAAGCCCTACCAATAGAGCCAACAGTCCACGATTGCGTCGTTTTTCTCTTTGTTCTTCTTCAATAATTTCATCGTATTCAAATTCATCGTCACCGTCTGGAGGCATTCCATCAAACTTTGCCTTGGCCGTGACAGGTCCTGTGGTTCTCACAGGTGACATGACTTGAGTAGAGTCCATGGTAGCTTTGGTAGGAACTTCACCATTGCCATCAGCAATAGCATAAACTAAGGGACCAGCCCCTTTCACCCGCTGAATATCAGTAAGCATATCATCCATGCTTTGATAACGATCAATGGGGTCTTTGGCTACCGCTTTCATAATCACTGCATTGAGCTTTTCTGAAATGCTAGAATTAATGGTAATCGGTGGAATCACCGGTTCTTGCATATGCTTTAAAGCAATGGTTACAGGACTCTCAGAATCAAAGGGCAGTCGGCCTGTGACCATTTCATACATCACAATCCCCAATGAATAGATGTCAGACCGTAAATCCGTTGTCAAACCTCTAGCTTGCTCTGGTGAAAAATAATGAACCGATCCAATAATCCGACCTGAATTGGTCATGGTCGATGATTCGGAGTGCTTGGCAATGCCAAAATCAAAGATTTTAACCCGATCATCATCGGTAATTAAAATATTATGGGGCTTAATATCACGGTGAATAATACCATTAATATGAGCATGTTGCAGACCCTTAGCAATCTGCTCAGAGTAATTGATGACTTGATCTTGAAAGAGCCGTCCTTTTTCTTTGATAATCTTTTTTAGAGTTCGCCCTTTAATATACTCCATTACAATATATTGCAGCCCCTGTTCTGAGCCCACATTATAAATATTAACGATATTTGGATGATTCAACCCAGCTACAGAGTTTGCCTCTTGCCGGAATTGCTCTAAAAATTCTGTGTTTTGAGCAAATTCTTCTTTTAAAATCTTAATCGCATCGTAGCGCTTTAAATTCATATCCAGCGCTTTATATACGTTGCTCATTCCACCCATGGCAACTTTTTCTACAATTTGGTATCTTTTACCCAGTATTCTTCCAATCATTTACGATCTCCTTTGAAAATCAACAGTGAAATGTTATCTTGACTTCCCCTTTCCTTTGCCAAGTTCACCATTGTTTCCACAAATTTCTTTTTATCTGGCTCTTCTAAATGAACTTTTAACATATCTTCTTTGCTTACATAATCTGACAAACCGTCAGTGCAAAGAATCATATAATCAAAATGACTTTTTTCCACTTCAAGAATATCTACTTTAACTTGTTCATGGGTACCCAAGGATCGAGTAATGATGTTTTTTTGCGGATGAGAGGCTCGCTCCTCTTCCGTTAAACTCCCAGTGTCCACCAATTCCTGAACCAAGGAATGATCCCGAGTTAGTTTGGCAATTCGATCGTCCTTAATTAAAAAGGCTGACGAGTCACCAGCATGAGCTACATAGACTTCATTGCCCACGTCTAGAGCACAGGTAATAGTTGTTCCCATGCCATTTAACTTTAGATTTTCCGCCGACATTCGATAAATTTCTTGGTTGGCTTTTTGAATCGCCGATTCCAAAATATGGGGCGCAATATTACGATTATAAAATTCTCGAATATAATTGGTAATTAATTCGGTGGCCTCTCGGGAGGCAATTTCTCCCGCTCGATGTCCCCCGATGCCGTCACAAACGATATAAAAACCATAATCCTTGGTGATATCAAAATCTACAAAGTCTTCATTGGTTTTACGAAAGTTACCGATGTCCGTCATTTTCTCCGCCATGGAGTCCACCTCCCTGATCAAGAAAACTTCGTTTCAACTGACCACAGGCCGCCTCAATATCTGAGCCCATTTCCCGCCGAATCGTAGTTGGGATGCCAAAGCTTTCCAACCACCGTTTAAAAGTCTCAATTTTTTTCATATCAGGTTTATGCAAAAGGCTATCTTTAATTTCATTGAGGGGAATCAAATTGACGTGACTCATCATCCCTCTTAGCAAATCTCGAAGCCTCACTGCATCTTCTTGCGTATCATTCACGCCTTCCACCAAAGCATACTCAAAAGATATGCGTCGATTGGTTTTATCCTGATAGTAGCGTAATGCAGCAAACAACTCTTTTAAATCATATTGCCAAGCCACCGGCATCAATTCTCTGCGCGCCGCATCAGTGGTTTGATGCAGGGAGATGGCAAGTTTCACTTGGTTATCTAAATCAGCAAAGTCACGAATTCTAGGTGCAATGCCACAGGTCGATAAGGTAATTCGGCGTTGCCCAATATTTAGACCCCAAGGGGCTGATACCATTTCAAGAAACTTTGCCACATGATCAAAGTTATCTAAAGGTTCTCCCGAGCCCATTAAGACAAGGTTTGATATCCGCTCGCCCGCCACTTCACTTAAGGCTAAAATCTGACCAATCATTTCGCCAGGCGTTAAGTTTCGCACCAAACCTTCTTTGGTGGAAGCACAGAAACTACATCCCATACGGCATCCAACTTGAGTCGAAATACATACAGAATAGCCATGCTCATACTTCATTAGCACAGCTTCAATAATGTGACCGTCTTTTAGTTTCAATAACCCTTTTCTTGTTCCATCTACGGATTTCATTAACTTGATAATCTTTGGAACATCCACCGTGTAACTTTCTTTTAGAAGAGCACGAGTGGATTGAGAAAGGTTCAACATGTCGTCAAATTCAAATACGCCTTGATAAATCCAGTTTAAAATCTGGTCTGCTCGGAAGGGCTTTTCACCCAACTCCTTTAGGCTTTGTTTTAATTTCTCAGGTGTGAGGTTTAATATATTAATCAATGATTCTCCATCCAAACTATTTACAGTAAATTTAATAAATTTCTAAATTATTATACCATACATCACCTGGCCATGAGTGAAAAACAAATAACAAAAACCCTTCACCTCAGTGATTTTACACCACTTAGCAAAAGGTTTTTTGATTTTTTAAAATCCTGGCCCTATATCCTTAAAAAAGTCATATTAATTAAGACTTTCATTGGCAAAATAAAACGATTTTAATAGGCTTATTTGAAAGGTTTTAACCAAACTCCAAGGAAAAACTTTGGTCGCTTTAATCTTAAAACGCATCTTAAATATAGTAGGCTTTCAATTCTTAAGAGGCCTTACAGCCTCTCTATATTCTTAAGACTTTTTTATAACAGCCAGAAAGAAACCATCAAGACCCTGTCCCGGTAACACCGTCAGCATCCCTTCTTCTAAAACTAGTTGGTCCAGTCCTTTGCCATGAGCTTGTTCCACCAAATCCATTAAAAGAGTGTCATCCAGGCTAAAATCAGGCTGCTCTTTTAAAAACTTTTGAACCACGTCTTGATTTTCACCACGATTTAAAGTGCAGGTAGAATAAATTAAATGGGCACCGGATTTTAAGTAGCGGGATCCATTGTTTAAAATCTTTAATTGAATCTCTGACAGCTCCTGCATAGCCTTTTGATCGATGTGCAGGCGAATATCCGGTTTACGACCTAAAAGGCCCAGCCCAGAGCATGGCACATCCATTAGGATGCCCTCTGCTTGATCCTCTAGCTCTGGCAAAAACTTCGTGGCATCAGCCACTTTGGTCTTAATGTCTAAACCCAATCGTTTGAAGTTTTCTCTCATACGTAGAAGCTTTTGCTCCGTTAAATCAAAGGCAATCACCGAAAGATCCGGTAAGATCTCTTTTAAGAAAGCACTCTTACCACCAGGAGCTGCACATAAATCCAAGGCTAACCCTGATTCCATGGTTTTTGCTAATACCATGGGTGGTAAAGCCGCTGCTTCATTTTGAACCGAGAAATAACCTTCCCGATAGCCGGGCAAGCTGCGCATGCCGCCTTGGCGGTCCAAGTAGAGAAACTGGTCTGAAAACCAGCCTGGACGATACTCATAATCCGCCTCATCCAGTAACTCCATATAAGCCTTGGGGCTGATTTGATCCACATTAATGCGAATGCAAATTCCTTCGGCTTGAACTAGGGCTGCCATGACTTCTTTATAACGCTGAGGAAATTCCGCCATAAAATGACGAACCAAATCTGGCTTTAAGGAAAACTCAAAGGCAAGTTCTTCCACCTCATCCTTGAATTTTAAAGGTTTTTCATCTCGCAATATGCTTCGCAAAACCCCATTCACAAATCCTCCACCCCGCGGACTTTTCTTGCGAACAATGGTTACCGCCTCAGAGACTGCAGCAAAGGAAGGCACTCGATCTAAGTATTTAATTTGATAGATGGCCAACCTAAGTTGAGACAAGACTTGATCTTCCATCTTTTTTAGTTTCACTTTAGAATAGTTCATGATCATCCGGTCGATGGAATAAAGCCTTGCCAGGGAACCATAAACTAGTTCCGTGACAAAGGCTTTATCCTGAATTGACAGTTTATCACCAGACAGAGCTTCATCCAGGACAGTGCCTGAATGAAGGTTTTCCTTTGTGATTTTAGTCAATAAATCACCAGCAAGTTTTCTGGCTTGATCCATTAATCCCGTCTCCCTGCCAACACAAGTAAACGAAGAAAACTCAAGATTCCAGTTATGGCTGCTGCCACATAAGTTAAGGCCGCTGCATTGAGTACTTTTTTGGCACCAGCAACTTCTTGAGGCTCTAAGATGCCTGTATCTAAAATCCGCAAAGCTCTCTTTGAGGCATCAAATTCCACTGGCAAGGTTACTAGCTGGAAGATCACCGTAAATAGAAAGAGAAATGCTCCCGCCTTAATAAAAGTTCCACCTAAAAATAATCCTGCTAACACAAGAATCATGGAAAAGTTACTACCAAAGGAAGCCAAAGGAACAATGGCACCCCGTAAACGCATGGGACGATAATCCACATCATCCTGAATGGCGTGACCCACTTCATGAGCTGCCACACCAAGGGCAGCCACAGACTGACTACCATAAACGCTGTCGGATAGGCGCAACACTTTGCCTCTAGGATCATAGTGATCCGTTAAATTACCCCGCACCCGTTCAATGGTAACGGTTTGTAATCCAGAATTATCCAGGATATAACGAGCTACCTGAGCGCCGGTTAACCCACGGCGATTAGCTACTTTAGAATAGGTATTAAAAGTTGATGAGATTCTTGCCTGAGCCCACATACCTAGTAAAATACCAGGCAAGAGAATCAGCATAGTTGAATCCATATAAGGCATAAAGGCTAAAACAGCCGAAGATAAGATCATTCTTAAACACTCCTTTTAAAGTGACTTTGTTGAAAGCGATTGCCATTTAAAAAATCGCCCACAGCCAGGGGACGTTTCCCCGGTAGCTGGAGTTTATGAATCGCCAAGGCGCCATCGCCAGTTTTAACTAAAATACCAGTCTTTTCCTGGGCAAGAATTGTCCCAGGCGCTTCTTGTCCCGTCCAATCTTCGCCACTAGCTTTTACAATTTTCACGATCATGTCATCTGCCCAAGTATAGGCTAAAGGTCGCGGTGCCATGCCACGTACTAGGTTTAAAACCTCCACCGTGGATTTCGAAAAATCAATTTCAGCATCTTGCTTGGTGAATTTACGCACATGGCTAACACCTTCTTCAGGCTGAGCTTCTGGTTTAACACTTCCTTTGATCAAACCATTGACAGTTTGCTCTAAAAGAGGTCCCCCTCCCTCCATTAAGCGATCATGGAGTTCGCCATAAGTCATGTCTTGAGGAATCTTTACTTCATCTTTTAAGAGGATATCACCGGTGTCTA
>JAAZGI010000123.1 GCA_012511315.1 Clostridium sp. | reverse complement strand
TTATTCTCTGGGATGATGTCTGATATTGAATCAGAAGTGGCAGCGATGAAATCAGGCCTTTCTGGGGGAATTGACCCCAAGGAACTGAAAACCATGGCTGATGGCTTTATCACCATGGGCAAAAACTTAAAAGAAATGGGTGGAGGAATTGCTAGCTTGCCGGAAAAAATGGGCGAGGCACTAACCGGCTCATTGGATCCTTCGGTTTTATTTGCCGGTATGATGGCTGACATTGAAACAGAAGTTGAAGACATGAAAGCTAGTTTATCCGGTGGCATTGATCCGGATGAATTGAGCACGATGGCCAGCGGCTTTGTTACCATGGGAGAGAACTTAAAGGATTTGAGCGGAGGTTTAGAGACCTTTTATGAAAAATCTGGAATGCTGGTAGCTCATATTCCCCATAACCAAAAGGAATTAGATAATATTTGGTATGAAGAAGACGGCAATCTTAGAGATGTATTCTCAGACACTATCATCGATGATGAACATATGATGATGATGATTAAGCTAAAAGGAAACATCGACGATGCGGATAAGGATGCATTATTCTTAAAGGTAAGCGATGCTATGACAGAGGAATATGGAGAGGGCGGCGATATCAATTATGTGGTTTCAGGTAAGCCGGTTCTAGACTCTTCATTACGTCAAGAGATGAAATCCAACATGCAAGTCATGGTGGTCCTAGCCGTTTTAATTATGCTGGCAATCTTATTTTTCGTCTTTAATGTGCGCTGGAAAATTTTAAGCATCGGTGTCATATTGATTTCAGTTATTGCCACACTGGGCCTAATGGGACACATCAGTGTGTCGATGACCATGGTCTCCATGGCCGTGTTCCCTATTTTAATTGGCCTTGGCATTGACTATTCCATTCAGTTCCATAATCGATATGAAGAGGAACGGTCCGTTACAAAAGCTCTATCACAGATTGGTAAAGCAGTGGCAGTAGCAGTATTTGCCACCATGCTTGGGTTTATTTCCCTCTATGCATCACCGGTACCAATGATTAAAGATTTCGGGAAAATGCTAACCATTGGCGTAGTTGTTAGTTTCGTTGGTAGTATTTTCTTACTCATGCCAATCTTACACATTAGAGATTCTGTGAATCCAAAGCCTCAAGGCCTCAACGATCATAAAGTTCAAGATCAAGGGTTTATTAGTAGATTGCTGGGCAAAACGGCACAGTTTGTTACTAAATTTGCACCTTGGGTTCTGATCCTTGCCATTGCCTTGGCTGGAATGGGCTTGGTTGTTGACTCCAAGGTAGGGGTAGAGACGGACATCGAAACCTTTATGCCTCAGGATATGGATGCTTTAGGCGATATTCGAACTGTCCGAGAGGTGGTCGGCTCCACGGATCAAATGGTTATCTATATGAAAGACGAGGATGTTTTATCAAAAACCAATGTATCTTGGATCCAAGATAAAGTTGAGGCGATAAAGGGTGAATACCAAGGACAAGTAGAAGATGTGAAATCCATCGATAACTTGGTTTCAAACTTTTCTAATGAAGAAAACTTAACCCATGCTGAATACATGGATGTGGTTCAGGAAATTCCTTTAAACCAACGAAGTATGTTTGTGAATGAAGAGGGGACCAAAGGAGCCGTTATCATTAACATTAAGCATATGGCGACGGAAGAACTTAAAAT
>JAAZGI010000122.1 GCA_012511315.1 Clostridium sp. | reverse complement strand
GTGTTGGAGTTATTGCATAGGCTTCCTTGGATACTTGCTGAACTTGGTGATCAATATATTTTTCATTGATTTGGCCTGAAAAAATTAAGATGCCCCCAGCAATAAGAAGCAGAACTGCTGTTATTTTTTTCCACATAATAATCGCTCCATCTTTTCTTAGTAAATCCATTGTACCATGTCTAATTTAAAGCAATGTTTCAAAACAATTAAGCTTTTTCTTTCTTTGTCGCACCTTGATTTAAAAAAGAGTGAATCATATTGAATGATCCACTCCAATGCTTATACAATTTAAACCATAAATAAAACTTTGTTCCTTAGCTGCCCCTTCATACTCTTATTTATTAACCAATCAATGCTGCACCCAAAGGGTAACCCACCACCACCGAAACAAATACCGAAACCACCATTAACAGCATGCCATAAAGCAAAAGCTGTCTTGCCGTTGTCCAGCCCGATCCGCCAGCAATTGCGATACTTGGCATGGCTGGCGGTGTGGCAAACGCATAAGCTGATAGCATTCCGATCAGCGCAACAACTGCTCCAGCGCTCAGGGTAGGCAAAACCATTAAAATCGGTACCGCAACCGTTGTTACTACTGTGGCTGTAACAATATTTGAGGAAAAATTCGTCTGTAAACTAGTCCATGCTAAGAATAGAATTAGTAAAACTAAAGGGGTCAAAGTCATTGCAAAGGGACCTACCGATTCAGCTAAAAATGATTTTAAGCCAACTTCTTCATTCGTCATAGCAGCACCTAAAGCTAAGGCGGCTCCACAAATAATCAAGGAGGCCCAGGGAATTCCCTTGGACATGGCTTCTTTAAAGTTCAAAAGAGGTTTTCCGCCTTCTGAAAGAATCGATAGAGCAATTACGCCCAAAAGGGGCGGCATAGCTATTCCAAAAGAACTGATGTAACTAGAAATTTCTGGTAAAAATGATTCTGTTAATGATGGCATGACCCAAAGCAGGATTACAAAAATGAATACCGTAAGAACTAGTTTCTCTTTACGAGTAACTGCTGCCTGCTTGCCTCTCATTGCACTAACATTAAGATTGATAAAAGCCCTCATGTCTGGTTTCAAAACAAATCGGAAAATTAGCACCATTCCTGCTGAAGCTAATAGACCAGTCGGAATAGCCATGAGCATATAAGAACCATAATCAATCACTTGACCAGTCATGGATTCAAAAATCCCCATTGAAATCAGTGGAAATACATGGGCTATCGGCGTCATACCAGAACTAATACCACACAGAAATACCAAGCCCATCATTAACATAGACGCTGCTCGATCTCCTTTTTTCAAGCCTACTATTTCATAAATTCCTTCCAAGATGGGGAGGTAAATTATAAATAGCACCGTGGGAGATATAAACGATCCCAGCACTAAAATGGATATAAAAAATAGTAGGGTAAATGACCAAGGCGATTGCCTTGCAATGGGATTGTCTACAAAAGATAGGGCAACTCTACGAATAAAGGATGTTTTAGATAACTCATAAGTACATAAAAATGTAAATAATAAGAATGCAAAGATTTGGTTACCAAAGGATTGAGCGAAAACATCACTGGCTTTAATACCCGGCACAAAAGCTAGGGCAGCCAAAGCTAAAAAACTGGGCCAATCAATGGATTCGAAAAGCCATAACATTAAAACACCGAGAAAAATTCCTAGAACTTGCATTCCGCTAGAACTTAACCCTGTAGGTGCGGGTAGGTATTTAAAAAATAGTACGGCAGAAAGTGATAGTAGTAAAAGGATTGCTCGTTGAATACCGGTTTTTTCCTTGCTCATTTGTCATCTCCTATAAAATAAACGCTAAAACTTCACTCTATACTATAATGAATGCTATGTGAAAACTCAATAAAAATACGAGGAGTACTAAAAATAAATATATTCAGACCAATTCATATTTTCCTCACTCCTTAAACTCTATATACTTTGCTCATTAAGGTTTAAAAATATAACTTTATGTTGTTGTTGACTTGAACCTATCCCGTTGTTATAATTAAATTCGTATCAATTCCATATACTCAATAATTCGGAGATTTACTCAAGAGGCCGAAGAGGCGCCCCTGCTAAGGGCGTAGGTCGGGCAACCGGCGCGAGGGTTCAAATCCCTCAATCTCCGCCATATGACTATTTAAAAGGACTGAAAGCTCGTAATCCAAAAGGTTACAAACTTTCAGTCCTTTTATTTTTTATTTTTATTTTAAGCTAGGGTGGACTGTATTCTTTTTAAATCAATACGTTCCTAATATATTAAAACCGGAATCCATTAAACATGAATTCCGGTTTTAGTATGGAGCTGGTGAAGGGAATCGAACCCCCAACCTGCGATTTACGATACCGCTGCTCTACCATTGAGCCACACCAGCATATAGTTAAAACTAAATATTTTATATTACAAATTATAGTTTACCACTTCAGGGAAAAATTTCCAATAGTAAATACTAATTAATTCTCATTGGATTAATTGCCTTTGATCATTTTGAGCTATTCCATTTTTAAAAGCTCAATCTTGATTAGCCTCCTTTGGCTCACGAGACATTTTTATTAAAACTAAATATAATAAGAAGCAATTCAAGGGAATCGAAATTCTCCAAGTCATTTCCCTTTAAATAAAATATGCTATTATCAATTTACCAAGTTCTTGTCCTATGAGTTAACTGCTTTTTTTAAACCTCTAAAACATATATTTTAATAGTAAATATTAAGGAAGGTGATCCTTTGAACGAATTAAAAGAAAAACTAAAACGATGGATTTTACTCCCTTTGATTGGCTTTCTAGCTTTTTTTCTGCTAATTGTAGTAAATCAAAGCATTCAGCTTGTTAATTGGGGAAGCTCACTCCACCCTTGGCTGGGATATTTTTTAATTATTCTGGTCCTTGTCCTTTTTCTTGGGCTAATAGTTTACCCCATCTTTTCTATTTTAAAGTTCAAGGTAATGCCAGAAATGCCCAAAAACAGCTCTTCTCCTGAGTATCAGGTCTATATTGATACTCTTCATGCCAGCGTGAAAAATAATAAGCTTTTACTTCAGGAAAAAGTTTCTATGCCTGGGCTAGATAAAGAAGCTGAACTAAGAGAAGCCTTTACCCTATTAGACGATCGTTCTGATGTATTAATTAAAAAGGAAGCCACTGAGGTATTTTTAACTACAGCAATCTCTCAAAATGGCTCTTTAGATGGCTTATTTGTTCTCGTGTCCTTAGTTAAATTAATTTGGAAAATCGTTCACATGTATGAAGCAAGGCCTTCACTAAAACGAATTGTTTCTTTGTATTCCAATGTAGCTGCCACGGTTTTAATTGCTCGGAGCATTGAAGATGCCGACCTGATTGAAGATCAAGTGGAGCCCATTGTCTCTTCCATCATCGGCGGTAGCGTGATGACTTTAATTCCTGGTGCCGTTCCTATTACGACTCTTGTGGTCTCCTCCATTACAGAAGGCTCTGTCAACGCTCTGTTAACCCTTCGTTGTGGTTGTATCGCCCAGCGCTATCTCGCTTCTCTTACCGAGCCTGACCGGCGCCTTCTCCGACGTAGTGCCAGTTTAGAAGCCACTGGGAAATTAGGCGAAATTATCAAGGAGAACACCATGGTGATTATAAAATCCTTTGCTTCGGCAACAAAAAATGCGGCAGCCAACGTCACCGTGAGACGCTTTCGAAAAAAAGATACTGGCGCAAATCCCAACAAATCCAGTCTTTAAAAATTCGGAAATTTCGGTGAATGATTAAATATAAAAAGGGTGTAGAAAATCTCGTGATTTTCTACACCCTTTTTATATTTCCTTTCCAGAAATGTTTATTGGTTTTACAAGCTCGGCTTAACGGTTTTTCTATTAAGCTTCCCTGTTTATAGTTTACTTGCTGGTTCTTTCCTTGACCCGCCCATTTCGGTAGGCAGCAACTAACTGAAGCAAGTCATTAATCTGAGCCTTTAATTCTGCTCCAACATCTGTATCATAGATAAACTGACGATATTTTGCCCGTTCCACAAGGATTGTTGTGGACAAAATATCTTTTTCTTCCTTTATAGCAATTTCTGTTGATTCAAAAGGTTCATGACTGGCAAGGACCATTCCATAAGAATTATAAATCAAGGTATAACCGGCAATACCCGTTTGCTCTTGATAAGCCTTTGCAAAACCACCATCAATAACCAATACCTTACCACCGGCCTTAACAGGATTCTCGCCTTTTTTCACCTTAACCGGTACATGGCCACTCACAATATGTCCCTTTTCATATTGTAAGCCAAAGTCTTCAAAAATATTCCGCAAGATGGCTTCACTGTCTCGAATTTCAAAGTAAGGGTTCTTCTCTTCTAAGTGAGTCTCCTTATCATCTACAAAGTAGCGTTCAAAGGTAGTCATCCGCTTCTTACCAAATAATGGAGATTTTTCGCCACACCACAGGTACCACATAACACTGCGTCCCAATTCTCGGTTGGTCTCATTTTTAGAAAAGTAGCCTCTTCGAACAAGCTGTTCAAATTTCTCAAACCCAGCCCGCCCTTTGTATTGTTCTCCATCGATATTAAGGGTCATAAAGCTTCCATCCTCATTCAGAGGCATGCAACCATGAAAGAGTAAATTTCCATTATAAGTTAGGAACATGGATCCCTTAGAAAATAGGAAGCGAATGTGTTCGTCCAAGCGGTTTGAATTTACAAAAGATTGCGTAATTCTTCGCAGGGCCCCCTCTTCTTCTTCTGTTAAACGGTAGGGGTCGTTGGGGTCTAGCGTTGGAAAATCGGTGTCATTGAGGGGGTATTCACCGCTTTCTAACTGAATTGTTCCCTTTTCCAAATCAATCTTGTCCAGCAAAAGTCGTTCATCCATATGGAATTCCGGATGAGCCTTAATCAATTGACCTTCTACTTTAAATTGCATAATGGCGATTGCTTTATGCATCTTTGCAATTAATTCTATTTCCTTTGTGCTTTTCTCAGCAATAGAATCGCCCTTAGGCATAAACTTGCCCAAGTTGGTATTGTCGTAGATATCCACGGCCAATTGAGCCAATGGCATCAAATTAATACCATAGGAGTCTTCTAACATATCTAAGTTGTCGTATCTTGCCTGAATTCGAACCACATTGCATATGCAAGCTTCAGAACCAGCAGCTGCACCCATCCATAGAATATCATGGTTGCCCCAAGTAATATCCAAGGAATGATAGTTCATCATGGAATCCATAACTAGGTGGGACCCAGCACCACGATCATAAATATCACCCATAATATGGAGACGGTCCACGGATAAACGCTGGATCACTTCGGAAATAGCGATGATGAAAGCTTTGGCCCGATCCAGTTCTATGATTGAGTCAATGATGCCATTGTAATAATCTGCTTTATTTAATCGGTTCTCATTTTCATGGATGAGCTCATCTAGTATATATGCAAAATCCTTGGGCAATGATTTACGGACCTTGGAACGAGTATATTTAGTAGTCACTAATTTGCATACTTCCAAGAGACGGAACAAAGTAATACGGTACCAATCCTTTGACATGGGTCCTTCTTTTTCAATCTCCTCCAGTTTTTCATCAGGATAATAAATTAAGGTCGCCAGTGTCTTTTTTTCTTGCGCCATAAGGGTGCTACCAAAGATATCATCAATTTTGGCGCGGATAACCCCTGAAGCGTTCCTTATTACATGATTAAAAGATTCCCATTCACCATGAATATCGGAGATAAAATGCTCCGTACCTTTTGGTAGGTTCAAAATTGCTGATAGGTTAATTATTTCAGTGGATGCAGTTGCAATATTTGGAAACTGCCGGGCCAGTAATTTGAGATAATCTAGATCCCTAGCTGTTGTAATCTCATGAATTTTTAAGTGCTCAGACATCATTTGCCTCCTGTGTGTTCTGATAACAAGTTCTTACTCCTATTGTATACTGGAACTCACTAAATTTGGTATCTGCGTCTCTGAAATAAAAAGAAAATCAAAATTTCTTCCTTTTCCTATTAAATTTCTCCTTGTTCCTTTTACTTTGGTGCCGCTTTAGGTATATTGAATATATCGAGATTGAATCTTTAATTGAAGATTCCTTTTTTATTTACCAACATTCTAAGACTTATGAATAATTTACCATTTCAAAAAGAATAGGAGTATATACTATGTCCAACAAAAGAAAAAAACTTTTAGAAGAAGAACGCTTTCTCGTCAAAGTGGACCGTGAGCTTTCCCTTAGCCAAAGTGATCTGTGGAACTGGCTCACAAAACCTGAGTTAACTGGTCAATGGATTGGTCCGTGGCAACCTGTTGACGAAGAAAACCTTCAAATCACTTTAATTCAAGAAGAAGGTTCTCCCACTTTTCCAGCCAAAATCCTCGAGTTCAACGAACCTTTTGGTTATACCTTAGAGTTAGGCGGAATGGGTGTGCCTTGGGTCATTTTAGTTACAGTAGCTCCATCTGGTCAGAACAAGTCATTATTTTCCATCATCCAAACAATAGAGTCTAAGGAAGCCGTACCAGCCACTCAAGCTGGCTGGGAATTTTATGCCGACTGTCTCATAGCTGCCATCGAAGACCGAGCCATGCCTCGTTTTGAAACCTATTGGCAATCCGTCCAATAATTTTTACCGTGCATAAAAGCTAGTCTACCTAGCAAAACTTATTAAAGCTGCCAACACTAACACTTGTTTGTTGCCAGAGCATAAAAATAAGATCCGGCCAAAGTCTCACGATGAACATTGGCCGGATCTTTTATCTACTTATTATTTTTATTAGCATTTTTAACTACTGGTTTATTGAGTTTTCCATATACAATTGATTGGTCAGATGAATCAACTTTGATTCTCCCATTTCATAAAACTTCAATTTATCTGGATCGCCTTCTATAAGATCTTCAATATACTGAATGTTGTCAACTAAATCTTGTCGTGTCATCATCTTACCGTGACCCGGAATAATAAACTCAAAATCATAGGTTAGGTAATTTTTCAATGACTCTAAGTGTTCCTCCAGTAGTAATCCATTCACATAGCTTGGAATCGGTGATTCACAGTTGTCACCAACGATTAAGATCTTATCCTTAGTATCATAAATTGAGATTGAATCCCCTGTGTGCCCCGGTGAATAAAAAACTTCTATCCCCAGCTTTTCAAAGTAGATTCTTTTATCAAAAGTGAGGGTGGGATGGATAATTTCAATTGGCCCCTCAGCATATTTTTCAAGCTCTTGAAATTCTTCTGTATCTGTTTTCATTAGATATTCTGCAAAGTTCTTATGTGCCACAATCATTGAATTTTTAAAATAGGAATTTCCCCAAATATGATCCCAATCACTGTGGGTATTAATTACAATCTTCACTTCATTGGCATTTGCCTCAAGCTCTTGGAATGTATCGGCCATGATTCGCGGGCCCAGGAAAGTATCGATGACTACCATCTCACCACTGCAGCTTATAATATATATATTGGATGTGCAGGCGAATTCTGTGTCTGCTAGCTCTTGATAAGTCACCATGGTTCCCCTTGATCCGACTTTTTGCATGTCCATATTAAACCGTCCTTTGCTCGATTTGAGCGTTTTCATGTGTTTTTATTTTTTTCATATCTTTATATTATAACAGGTTTAGAGATTTTTTACTGAAGAACTCATAGGGTCTCTAAAAACTCATGATTCCTAGTTCTAATTTGAATCTGTTGGCTTCTTTCCTTTTTGGTTCTGTGCTTCTTTGGTTCTGTGCTTCTTTTGTTCTGTTCTTCTTTTGTCCAATTCTTACTTTATTATTCTGGTGACTCTAAATTTTATGCGTTACCGATTTCAAGATCCTCAATCATTTTCCCTTCTAAAAGGCAACGGCGGATTTTCTCCACATAATAATCTACTGTATCTTTACTCAAATCAGGCATAGTGGGGTATATTCCAAAGAGCTTAAGGTATTCTTCCTCAAGCTGATATAATTCCTCATGGAATCCAGTCATAACAGCTTCCACTTCTATGCTATGATCAAAAAAATCATTCATTATAGATTCCTCCATTAATTTCACTAAGTTTTTATTTTTGTTTAATTATACTATAATCAGCTTAAAACGCATCCTGCCCAAATAAACCCTAGCTAACTTTTATCAAGAGCAATTATCGGTTTTGTTTAACAGCTTAAGACTAGCAAGGAGACTCCTATGATTAAAATTCTAATTTATGAAGCATCTCACCATAAAGACCCCTTCACCAAAAGGGCCTTAGCTGAGTATAGCAAGCGACTTTCCCGAATTGCCTCGATTCGTTATAAAAAGTTAGATAATGCACCGAATGGTGCAATTTATTTCTGCTCAGGGGGAACCCCTTTAACGAGTCCTCAATTGGCCACGCGATTTGCCGCCCAATTACAAGTGGGTAATGAACTACACTTAGTACTGGACTCACCTAAGTCAGATGTAAGCGAAACCATCCAACTAGTCAGCCTTCCTCTAACGGGAGGAACTGAGTCCGTCCTGCTTTTAGAGCAAGTATACCGAACTTTTAAAATTAATCACGGTGAACCCTATCATAAGTAAATACCCTATCCTTCCAGTATTTTTTGGAACCTTTAAGGAGTTTTATAATGATCCATAATATTGAACCAAGAATATTTAAAAATAATTTTTCGAACCGTAAAGCGACAGCCACAGACCTTGTCCTTGCTTATGATGGCGATCGAGTCCTC
>JAAZGI010000121.1 GCA_012511315.1 Clostridium sp. | reverse complement strand
GTGGAAATTCCTTATACAGATATTCCTAATTTTTTAAAAGCCACCGTTCAGTCCCATGCCGGAAAAATGATTTTCGGCAAATTAGCTGGCAAGAATGTGGTTTGTTTGTCTGGCCGGTTTCATTATTATGAAGGCTATGATTTTGAGGATTTAGTTATCCCTATGCGGGTTTTAAAATTGTGCGGTGTTAAAACTATGATTTTAACCAATGCAGCCGGAGCCATCAATGAGGATTATCGAAGAGGGGACTTGATGCTAATACGTGATCATATTAAACTTCATGGAGCCAGCCCACTACGTGGTCCCAACTTACCGGAGTTTGGACCAAGATTCTTTGATGTGTCGAATATGTATAAAAAAGAACTTCGGGAGCTTGTGAAATCATGCGCTCAGGATCTTAAGATGAAACTTCAAGAAGGGGTTTATTATTTTGCTGGCGGGCCACAGTTTGAAACGCCGGCTGAGATTCGAGCTATGCGGATTCTTGGGGGTGACGCCGTCGGCATGTCCACGGTGACAGAAGCTTTAACCTGCGCACAAATGGAAATGGACGTCATTGCCATTTCATTAATCAGTAACATGGCTGCTGGCGTATTGGATCAGCCCGTTACGGGAGAAGAAGTTGATCAAGCTGGACAAGAAGCGGCGGGACGATTTTCTAAGCTCTTAGAGGAAATAATTAGCCGACTAGAATAATTACAGGGAATAGTGAAAGAAAGATAAAACAACGAATAAACATAGGAAGGATACATTATGTTATTTAAGAATGTAACGTTATATCAGGAAGGTAGAATATTAAAAAATCGCTTTGTTCGGATTAAGGGGCAAACGATTGACTCTATTACCGAGAGTGAGCCGATTTTGGATGAGGGGGAAATTATTAAGGATGCTAAAGGGCACATTATGTTGCCAGGCTTTGCTAATACCCACAGTCATATACCCATGACCCTCATGCGAGGTTATGGAGAGGGCTTACCTCTGCAGCAATGGCTGTTTGAAAAAATGTTTCCCTTTGAAGATCGATTAACACCAGAGGACTGCTACTGGGGAACGAGCTTGGGGCTATTAGAGATGATCAGCTCAGGCACTGTAAGCTATTCAGACATGTATTACAATGTGGATGAGATTACCCAAGCGACTGTGGATGCTGGCTTAAAGGCAAACATTGGTCGTGGCATTACGTCCAATGGCAGTGGTTCTTTTGCTGAACACATTGCTCGCGTGGACATGGAGGCATTGGATCAAAAGGTTCAAGATCATGGTTGGGACAGACTGATTAAAGTGGATAGTACCATTCATGGGGAATATACCTCCGATGAAAAGTTAGTTCGCGAAGTGGCAGAATATACCAAGGCTACTGGACGAATTCTTCAAGTCCACGTCTCAGAAACCCGTTTAGAACACCAAGCTTGCATTGAGAAGCATGGTATGACACCAACAGAGTACTTTAGTCAGTGTGGTCTGTTTGATGGACCAGTGATTGCGGCTCATTGTGTTCATGTGTCGGATCGAGATATTGATATTTTAAAAAAACACGATGTCACTGTGGCTCACTGTATATCAAGTAATATGAAGCTGGGCTCTGGCATTGCTCCTCTTAAAAAATTTATTGACCGAGGCTTACGGGTTGCTTTGGGAACAGATGGAGCGGCTTCCAACAATAACTTAAATTTTTTGGAGGAAATACACTTAGTCGCCATGGTTCATAAAGCATTTGAGCAAGATTCTTTATTCCTTAGCCCAGTGGATCTCTTACAAATGGCTTCCCAAAATGGCTTTCAAGCACAAGGGCGACCAGAGTCAGGGGTTTTAAAAGAAGGTGCAGCGGCAGATTTAATTCTAATATCCCTTGAAAGTCCTCATATGACCCCAAGTTTTGATATTCTTTCCAACCTAATCTATTCAGCTCAAAGTAGCGATGTTCGCTTAACCATGGTAAATGGAAAGATTCTTTATGAGAACGGTGAATATAAGACATTGGACGAAGAAAAAATAAAATATATGTCATCACAAATCCAGAAACGAAT
>JAAZGI010000120.1 GCA_012511315.1 Clostridium sp. | reverse complement strand
GGCAGTATTGTAACATTACCATTCGAGTATGATAGAACTGAGTATTGGGGAAGCTATTACAATGATAATCAAGCTTTAATAAAGCATGGCATTTCAGTTTATAATGGTTTAAATCCTTAAGAAAATAATGGATTTAAACCAACTACGGGATAATTTTTATCAGTACTCTGAGCCACTTCACCCTTATAAATTTTTATAATTAACGATAAAAAATAATAACAACTTGGGGATTTAATGATTTACTTGTTATTATTATGATTTATGCGAAGGAGGTTCACCATGACTGAAGAAGAAGCGAAGAAGGAGAAAAACAAAAAACAAAGAATTGCCTATAATACTTTTCATTTTTTTTCTTGGTGTTTTTTTTCTATTTCGAGGAAGTTATTTCTTAATTTTTGAATCCAGTAATAGAATGAGTGGTTTATTACTGCTTATTTTTGCAGCTATCCTAATTTTCCTCCATCGACCCAATCTTTGGTTCAAAGAGGATAAATAATAGGAGCTCCGTAGGGAATAGTATAAGATAAAGTGGGTGAAACAATGGGGTCGGAGCCAATGCATCAATCAATCAGGCTATATTCTCAACTAATGCTGGATGCCAGCATGGAGAGAACAAAAGCTTTCTATTTCTTAGGAGTAATAGCGCTAGTTATAGCTTTGATTTGGGCCTATGTTACATTAAAAACTAATAAAAAATCTAATTAGGTTTGAATTAATAATTAAAACTAGGCTGGTATTGCTAACGACTGTGCGCCCATGCTGGGCGCACAAAGACAATTAGAGGAAACCATCACTGATTTCCTCTAATAATCTGCTATATACTTTGTTTTACACTCACCAACACCATTTGTCGAAGAGCCGTCCTCCCTTGTCCAGTTCAACAAAATCCTGTTTCTGCATCTGAACTTTATGTTTTTCCTTAAAGGCTTTTCAAAAGATTCGGATATGCTGACGTGTTCTCGAGAAAGGGCTGGTCTAGAATGACCCTTCCCGCCTTCAAGCCGATAAACCGGCCCATATCTTCCGGCAGCCACTCCAGCTGGTGGGTTGACAGAATGAGTGTGTGTCCTTCATCCGCATAATCGGTCAGGAGTTTAAGGATCTTTTTTCCCAGTTCCCTGTTTAATGCGCCTGTTGGTTCATCGGCTAGAATCACCTTGGGCTGATTGACCAGAGCTCTTGCGATGGCGACCCTTTGACGCTCCCCACCGGATAAAAAGATGACCTTTTGGCTGAGCCAGTTTTTGATCTCCACTCGTTCAGCCATCTCTTCGATCAGCCTTCTGTGCCTGTGGTGGGGTATTCCCGCGTAATAAAGCGGAATCCGGATGTTTTCAAACACCGTTTCCTGTTCAAGCAAATGATAATCCTGGAACACAAATCCGATATTTTGATTTCTGAGTCTTGCCCGCCGGCTGCTGGCGCTTTTTTTTGATTCCTCATTGTTCAGCCGGCAGCTGCCGGAATAGCTTGTCTCAATAAGCCCGATGATATTAAGCAGTGAACTTTTTCCCGAACCAGACTCTCCGAACACAACCACTTTTTCCCCCGGTGCAATGTTTAGTGTAATGTCATTTAGTGCAGTAAACAGTCCATTGGGGGTTTTATACTGCAGGCCGATTTTTTCTAATATAATCATCTTTCACCTCATCGAGTACGGATGGTCTGCAAAATCCGATCCGGCTTTAGTTTTCGGAACAAGGCAGCAATAAGGATCAGTTCATAAAGGAGAAAGGCCGACAGATACAGCCAGAAAAACCGCTCCAGCTGCCAGCGGAGCAACCATGCTGATGCGCCAAACACCATAAGTGTCGTCAACCCCAGAACAACAAGAAACTGCAGCAGAATCTCCTGACTGGTTGCTCCACTTAGCATATGGACGGCAAATTTTTGCTGCAGCTGTTTCAGAAGCAGAGAACCCATTAGAATTAAAACCAAAATCACTGCCAATGCAGCCCCACCAAGATACGGAGCCATAAAGCCGGTCATAAACTGTATTTCAGGATCTTCCGATTCATAGCTGACGGTACTGTAAAATTCATTATTTGAAGTTTGTAAGAAGGCGCGGACAAGATCTTTGTTTGATTTAAGAAGTTTTGTATTGAAAATATAGTCCTGGTAAATCGAAAAATTAGCTGACCCGAGCAAGGCTTCCGTATACCGGGGATCCGTAAACAGATTCGGTTTAATATAGATAAACAGAGCGTTTCGGCTCTCCGTATCGTTTGTCCAGGAAGATAAAAAGAATAATTTTGCTACATCTACCGGCTTTAAAGAAACGGTTCGGCCCAAAAACCGGACTGTTTCAAAAGAGGGAGGCGAGGAAGAACTGTAATAGATCCGGATATCTTCGGTCCCCCGCATTTCCTGCGGCAAAAACCGTTCATCTCCGGTAATGACATATTCATCCTGCGATTCACTCAGGAGGCTGTTGTAGAGCTTGGCCGTGACAGCATCTTTTTCAAACAAAGGAAAAAATGAACGGCGAAAGGCTATTTCATCTAGAAATTCAAGACCGGTTACGGCTGTATCGAACTGCAGCAACTCGGAAGGACTGTAATCCCCATCTCGTGCCTGGTTTTCATAAGACCGCATAAAGGACTGGGTGGCTGAACTTAACGTTGCAATTAGTATGGCCAGGGAGCCGGCCAGAAAAAAGCATACCAAGAAGTTTTTTAAAAACAGAGTAAGTCCGGCTTTCAGATTGTATTTCAAGATTGGGTCCTCCTTTGCAGCAGTTTGAGGCTAACCCGATGAAAAAATAGAGTGCAGCCTGCGACTACAGCAAGATGCCCAAAGGTATACCCGACAAAACCGGAAAGCTCAATATATTCAAACATCCCCCTTGCTCTGCCGATGAAAAAGAAAGACATAAAACTCAGTGCGGTCAGCAGGACGCTGAAGATGAGTTCCCTGTGCAGGACACGGAATAATGAAACGCCTTGTCCGCCGAAAACGTGATGCATGCGGACATATCCTGCGGCGCTCAGTTCAGTCATTGCTATGCTTATAAACAACAGAAAATATAGCAGAACCGACAAATACAAGAAAATGGAAACCCGGTTGAACCGGCTCAAAAAGACGATCAGCGCGTCCGAAAGAGCCGTTTTTCCCTTGTCTGCCAGCTGAAAACCTTGCTTTTCGAGTCCTTTTGACCACATGAGCACTTCTTCGCGCTCACCTTCAAGGTATACTTCGTTTCCGATATCTTCCATAGAGGTCATATTTACGACATAATCGGTCTGTTCTGTGTAAAGTCCACTGTCTTCACCCAGACCGTTGATTATTTTTAGGCCTTCAGGTGCATTTACCTGAGCTCTAACTAGATCGGGTATATCGGAAGGGTTTTCCAGCATGTAATAAGCTACCTTATTTCCGGCTCTATAGTCGGTGTCGGAAAAACCCCGCAGCATACCCGGCTGTATATAATGAAGATCCCGTGAAAAATAAAGCGCCGGATCGTAAAGGCCCAACAGATTGTGATTCACTGATATAAGGGTAATCCGGGCAGGCAGCTGTTCGTCCCAGCCCGCTGGAGCTATATCAGCGAATGTTAAAGGAAAATGAGACGCCGACTGAAAGTGACGGTATGTAGCATGAAGGCCAAAGGGTAAATCCTTTGTGCCATGGAGTGTCATTGCCGCATAAGTGAAGGAAAACAGGCTGGAAATATAAACCAGAATACTCAAACATACGATAAGCCACTGCGATTTCGTTCGATTCATCTTTCGCTAGTTTCCTTTGTCCTGTGGATGCTCTGTGCTGGTCGGTGTAATAATTACCTCCTCTACCGGTAAGAGAGTAGAGTTCCATTTAGCTGTGGTTTTTAGAAAGCTAAGATTCCATTTGTCTTTAACAACCTGCCGGTTTCTTCTTTGTACCGTGTCGTTTCTTCCATCTGAAAATATTGATACGACCGTTATTTCACCTTGAACGTCATACGTGATCCATAGTTTATGCGGATAGACTCGAGTCGTTCCTGTTGTGATCCGGTCAGCGCCTCTGATAGAAACATCTGAACGATACTCATCATCTAAACTGTTGTCAATATGATCATATTTTGCGTAAGTGTAATTCGTATATTGTTTGAGGATTTTTACTTGTGCATTTACATATATCGTTGACAAAGAAAATGCGATCGTAAATACAGCTGCAACTGCAAGTTTATTTTTAACCATTAACAGCACCTTTTGTATAATATTTTTTTAATCGTAACTTTTTTACCAAATATTGTCAATAAACTAGGCCTTGTTCGGAAATTAAAAATTCACCAGGTCAGTAAAACAAGCTGATGGAGAAAGCAGCCTTCTTTTTGCCCTGATCATGCAGCGTAAGAGCAGCACAAAAAGAACATCGGGAAATGCTCACTGTCAGATATATCATTGTCAGATGGATCACTTGAGCAGCAGTAGGATGGCGCCCAGGTACACAAAGGCCAGGAACGATTTGTCCAGCTTGTCATAGCGCATAAAGATCCTCCGGCACCACTTGAGCTTCTGGAAGAAGCATTCGACCAGATGGCGTTCCTTATACAGATCAAAGGCTGTCGGCCAGAGTTCGATCGCATTACTTTTGGGCGGGATCACATAACCCGCATCCATGGAAATGATATAGTTGCGGATGTTTTTCGTACCGTAAGCCTTGCCTCCCAGCACCATACTGCCGGAGAGATCCATGCCTTTCAAGAGATTCACTGCATGGACCGCATCATGGTCGTTCCCGGGCGAAAGCAGAAAGCGTAAGGGGTTGCCCAGAGCGTCGACCAGGGTGTGGATCTTGGTATTGAGCCCGCTCCTGGAGCGGCCGACCGCCTTGTCTTCTTTCTTTTGTCCGCCGTTGGCGCTCTGGTGGACTTTGATGCTTGTGGAGTCGATGCTGATAGTCTCACGGTCTGCATCCTGAGACAAAGCCTGAAAGAGGGTCTCCAGGATGCCCTTGTCCCGCCACTTGGCAACCCGGTCATATACACGGTATTGTACTTGCCATAGCATTCAGGCACAAAGCGCCACTGCGCTCCGCTTCTTAGGACCCAAAGAATCCCGTCTAACATCGTTCCGGTTGTCTTTGCTGGGCCCTGACCGTTCGGGCGGTAAATAGTCTTTAATCCGCTGCCATTCTTCATTTGTTATCTCATACTGGTTCATGGCTTGAGTGTACAAAACTCATACCACTTTTGCGAATTTTATTTTCCGAACAAGGCCTAACAACCTTAAAAAGGATTATTAATAATAAAGACAAGCCCAGCTCCAGAGCCGATTTAAAATTATGGATTGCAGAAACTCCTCTGAGTTTATTACACTGCGTCCATCAATCAATTTTAAATATCAAGTAAGCAAAGACACTGTATCAGGCGCCTATCAGCGCAAAAAAAGGAAATGGTTGGTTTGGTATCAAGTCAATTCAATCGACCTGTATTCGACTCAAATCAAGTGGTCTCCCCCTAAAAGTTAAAGGGTGCATTTCATCAGCAGAAAAGCCGCTCATGGATGGTCGATGTTTCTTGTTCAAGTCTCCATGCACGGGACGGCTTTTTTCCTTTGTGATTTTATCGGTCGTATCCGTAGGACTCCCAGTCAAGAGCCGCTCTCTGGCTCATCCGGATGCTGGTGGTCGTCGTTTTGCCACCCGTTTCCTTTACGGTGATGAAATAGTACGGGATGACTTCTGAATCCTTGAATATAAGGTGGATGACTTCATTGTCGCAGAGGGTCTTGCGGCTTCGCACGACCTCGCCCGGCACAGCGACCGCTCGTCTCCTGTGAGGCGGGCCCTGGTGATCTCAGCAACGTACCCCTTCTTTTTGGTGAGAAGCTCGATCTGCGCCGGGTCAGGTTCCAATGCGATGTCAAAGGCTGTGACCGATTTGAAGTGATGGAAGGTTTTCAGGTCATGCACAAAGACCAGCCCGATGGACGGCTTTGCCAGCTCGGCCTTTAACGCGGCGGTCTCATCAACGGTGATATAGTCCTTATGGACGTTACCGGTCCTTGAGCCCCAGCTGATTTTATACCAGCCGCTGACCGGACCGTCCAGCACCTTGATATCCTCCCCTTTGGGGATCTTCACGATGATGCTGTCTGACAGGCCGCCCTTTGTCGTCAGGCTCACCCTTGAGGTGATCACACCGGTGGAGATGAAATATATATTAATGTTGGTGATTCTATGTATGAGACTTTCAACATAGTTTACCCTAAATGGCAAAATGGTTATACAGGCTATTTTAAGGGACTGCGATTTTTAGAGTTTTATCTGAAACCAATTGACATGGATCTCTCACCAAAGGGAATGGATCTTAACAAAGTAAATAAGGGAATTAAAGCCTTTTTAGCACTGACTCAAAAAGACAATGTGACAACTCCACCTATGAAAAGCTGAACTAACTCCATTAAAATTAATACAATTAATAAATAGATATGAAACCTGATAGGATAGGAATTATTTTCTTTCATATTCAACATATAATAACTCTTATAACGAGAATCTGCATTAAACCTCTTTCAAAAAAACTGCCTACACGTAACATTTGATAAAATGGGTTGGTACATTGATTACCCTTAAAATGAAGTGCTCTATTAAAAACGGTTATAAAGAAATGGGCCAGTTTGAAATAGATTGTAGCTCTCCGCAATTACTTTAAAGATACACAGGGAATTTTAAGAAAAGATGGTAAAATAGGCGGATTGTGTTGAGAGGGTTCTATAAAATATATTGATGTTTGTGTGCTATCAAATAGGGTTCGTGTTATTATTTAGGAATGAATCAAGGGGGAAACATAGTAAACCGATTCCCTATAAATTAATTTATTTTGGTTTGCTTTATCATCAAAGGTAAAGCAGAAATAATAGACGGTAGCAGTATCCATTTTTTTGTCGCAAAATTTTGACATTAGTCCTTAATCATAGGAAGACATAGCCTGATTCAATAAAAGCATGGTCGAAAATATTGTAGAGGTCAGTTGGTTGAATCTTAAACGCCTTAAAAAAGATTTTGCAGGGTAGTTTTGAAAGTGCAACGGATGAAATGGTTTCAAGGATTAGAAAAGCTGTTGCTGGTTACGATGGTTCAAGACCATGATTCAACCTTTCATGACTAGATAGTGAAGAGAAAGGTTGAACCACAAAACCTACTATGACTTTCAGATTATATATGACTAGAAGGAGCAAACATTTATGAGTTTACTTACAGCAACGAATCTATCCAAGAGTTTTGGGGATAAGGTGCTTTTTAATAATATTTCATTCAGTATTGCTGATGAAAAAATCGGCTTGATTGGAATCAATGGGACGGGTAAAACCACTCTGTTAAAAATTATTGCAGGATTAGAAACCAGTGAGACGGGAACCATTCAGATGACAAGTGGGATGAAGATCGAATACTTACCACAAGACCCTGATTTTGATGGGGAATCAACCATCTTAGAGCAGGTCTTTAAGGGAGATTCTAAAGCTCTGCGTTTAATTCGTGATTATGAAAAAACCTTGGAAGAATTAAGTGCACGAGGGGACGATGAAGAAATTCAACAAAGATTCGCCCAACTGAGTGATGAAATGACTGTCAATGATGCCTGGGAAATGGAAAGCCAAATCAAGACTATTTTGACTCAATTGGGAATCCATGATTTCAACAGAAAAATAAACACCTTATCAGGAGGGCAAAAAAAGCGGGTAGCCCTTGCCAGTGCCCTAGTGACGCCATGTGATTTGTTGATTTTAGACGAACCGACCAATCATCTAGACAATAAAATGATCGATTGGCTGGAGGGACATATCAAGCGATTGACAGGTTCTTTATTGATGATCACCCATGATCGTTACTTCTTAGATCGGGTGGTAACAAAAATCATGGAAATCGACCAGGGCAACCTATATATTTACAAAGGCAATTACACCTATCACATTGAAAAAAAGCTGGAACGGCAAGAAGTGGCCAGTTCAACGGAACGGAAAAGGCTAAATCTTTATCGCCAGGAACTAAGTTGGATCAAACAGGGAGCGAAAGCCAGAAGTACCAAGCAACAAGCTAGAATCCAGCGTTTTGAAGCCTTAAGGGATGCCAAAGTCGAGAGCAAAGAAATGGGACTTGAAATCAGCAGCATTCACTCCAGATTAGGGCAGAAAATTATAGAACTGAAAGACCTCCACAAAAGTTTTGGTGCTAAAAAGATTTTAAATGGATTTACTTACACCTTCCAAAAGGACGACCGCATTGGTGTCATTGGGGATAATGGGGTTGGGAAAACCACCTTCTTAAATATCATTATCGGAAAAGCAAAACTCGACCAAGGCTCAGTAGATCGGGGCGAAACGGTGAAAATAGCTTATTTTTCTCAAGAGATTGAAGAAATGAACGAATCCCTTCGGGCCATCGAGTATATTAAAGAAACGGCAGAAATTGTAACCACTTCCGACGGACATCAGATTAGCGCATCACAAATGATGGAAACTTTTCTGTTTTCTTCCGACCTTCAGTGGACACCCATCAGCAAGTTGTCCGGCGGCGAAAAGCGCCGACTTTACTTGATGAAAATTCTTATGGAAGCGCCCAACGTTTTAGTGCTGGATGAACCCACCAATGATATTGATATCGATACCTTGAAGGTTTTGGAAGCCTACATCGACGATTTTAAAGGACCAGTTATCACAGTGTCCCATGATCGGTATTTCCTCGACCGAATTTGCAATAAGATATTCCATTTAGATGGTTTAGGTAACATAACTCAATATACAGGAAATTACTTTGATTATACCCAAGAGAGTATCCAGAAGAGTCGGATTGCCAATGCGGTGCTAGCTGAGAACAACAAAACTTTGAAAGCTGAACATGATGCAAAAACCTCCCAAAAGGACCAAACAAAAGATAAGGAAAAACCAACCAAATTGTCCTATAAAGAAAAACGCGAATACGAAACGGTGGATGAAGAAATAAAGAAATTGGAAGAAGAGCTGGAACAAATTTCCGCTGAAATGACACGATACGCCAGTGACTATGATAAACTTCAACCGCTCTATGAAAAGATGGAACAAGTCGAAGACGAGCTGCTGTATAAAATGGAGCGACAAGACTATTTGGCTCGACTTGTGGAAGAGTTTGCGAAAAACAAAGTGTAACATTGAGAGAATTGAAGTCAAAGACTCAAAAAATTTAGGCCATCAGCAGTTCAAGAGATAAGTATAATGAAATAACTAAACAGAGTAAGAAATTAAATTCACTAAGAATTCTGCCGGAAACATTAAGAATTTTGGCAGAAACAAAAGTTGATGTTCAAAAAGAAGAGCAGCATCTATTCGAAGTTTTGATAATCTTTAAGAATTCCAGAAGACAAACAGAGAGCAGAAAGTTTTATAAGCAATGGTGGATGAAGATCATACAAAAGTTAAAATAGTAGCCTTAAGAAATTATGCCCTATAGTGTGAACTGTAGGGTTTTTATTCTTTCTATGACTTTTATTAGTTAGGTAATAGATAAAAGGCAAAGAGCTTCAAGTGGAAG
>JAAZGI010000013.1 GCA_012511315.1 Clostridium sp. | reverse complement strand
TCCTCAATCAATCCCTTTGCTTTTTCCATATTTCTCGCACCAAGGTAAACCGTAGCACCTTCTTTAGCCGATAGGTAAGCTACTGCCTTACCTATTCCATTGGTTGCTGCAGTTACTAAAACAACTTTTCCTTCTAATCTCATGTCGATACTCCCTTTGTTTCTTGACATTTTATTCCATCGAGTTTTAAAGCTTTACGTTTTAAAGGTTTAAAAGATTTAGTCTAAATAAGTTTATTGTTTAACTCATAACCTAAAATTATCTAAACAAAGTTTCTTCCTTGGAAAGCTATCATTTTTTCACTAATGTTTTAGATCATCACCTATTTTACTTCTGGCTAACGAGAGCTCCAAGAAGAATCGAGTAAAGCTTGGCTTCTGCGGTGTCTGCTCTTGAGACCAGTAATACAGGAACTTTAGCTCCCATGATAATGCCGGCATTAACAGCTCCAGCTAGGTAGCTTAGGGTCTTACCCATAATGTTACCTGATTCAATGTTTGGCACTAAAATAATGTCTGTATCGCCAACTACTTCTCCGGTGATTCCTTTGTGTTCAGCTGCCTCTTTAGAGATGGCATTATCCATGGCTAAGGGGCCTTGAATTACGCAATCTAAGATTTCCCCTTTTTCATTCATTTCTTGAAGAGCTCGGGCGTCTAAGGTACAGGGCATTTTTTCATTCACCTTTTCAACGGCACAAACTGCAGCTACTTTGGGGCATTCAATGTTTAGTTTGTGACCTACCACCACTGCATTTTTGACCATCTCAACTTTTTGTTCCAAAGTGGGATAGGCTACCATTCCCCCATCGGTGGTTAAAAGGAGTTTGTGGTAAGTGGGTACATCATAAACCATCACATGAGATAAGACAGGTGACCGCTTGAGATCAAACTCCTTGTTTAATACTTCTTTAAGTAGGGTCTTTGTTTCTAACAGTCCTTTTAGGATCATGTCAGCACGACCTTCATCCGCTGCCTGACAAGCTAGATGAGCGGATTCTTCCGGTGAAGAGGTTGCTACTACTTCAATGTCTATCTCATCCCCTAACAGTTCCCTAATTTTAGTTTCATCACCAAATAGGATGGGTGTCACAAGACCTAGTTTTTTTGCAGCCAGGACCGCTTCAATAACGGGTTCATCCTCTGCTGCAGCCACGGCTAAAACGGCAGGGCGAGGTAGTTTTACATCCTTCATCTGTTCAAATCGTGTAATCATAATCAAACTCCTTTTTCCATTTAAAAATTTATATTAGCTGGTACTTCACTTTTATTTTTTTGATTAAAGTGTTTCTAATGCCATAAAATTATCTTCGGTAAAGACCTGAATGCCATGTTGTTTTAAAAGAGCTGCAGTAATCCCTTCCCCAGGGATTACTCTGCCTTGGTGAGTCCCGTCGTATACAAAGTTTGCACCACAGGAAGGGCTCCGTTCTTTTAAAATCGCTATTTTAATATCGTGTTGCTTGCAAAGGGCTAAGGCTTTTTCTGCACCTTGAAGAAAGGCCTTGGTGAAATTAGCACCCTCTTTTGTAAACACCCCGCCCTCATTACCTTTTAAGATATTAATAGCGCTTCCCTTTAGTTCGGATGCTTGCCTTGGCACTGGTAGACCGCCAGACACTTCAGGACAAAATGAAATCAATTCATGGGTTTTGGCAAGCTTTTTTATCCCATCGATTTCCTTTGCTTGTCCATCATAACGAACCCGCTCACCTAATAAACAGGCGCTAACTAATAGTTTCATTACTTGACCTCCACAATGGTCACACCGACGCCACCTTCTCCATAAATTCCTGGACGGCTTGTTTTAACATGGGGGTGTTTGCGCAGCATGCCTGTGATTCGGTTTTTCACCGCTCCGGTTCCTACACCATGTATAATAGTAATTTCCCCTAGTCCAGCCATGGCAGCTTCATCTAACTATTCATCCGTCCGGTAAACTGCGTCTTCTGCATCAAGGGCTCTTAGGTCAATAGAGGAGGAAACTTCCCGCAGATTCAATTTAAATTCACGCTAGGCACGTTTG
>JAAZGI010000119.1 GCA_012511315.1 Clostridium sp. | reverse complement strand
TTTTCATTAACATTGGGTAGATCTGTAACCCCCCACCAAGACTCATAGCTGTGAGGATAGTCTTTAAACATATACCAACTATAATAGGGCGATGAAGGGCTTTGAGCAGCTCCCAGCATATCATAAGTACCCAAGGCATTAAAGTATTTGGAATCAGCTCCAGTATGGTTAAACACTCCGTCTAAAATCACACCAATATTTTGGTCTTTAAGTTCTTCCATTAGAGTTGAAAACTCTTCATTGGTTCCCAACATGGGATCTATTTTATGGTAATCACCTGTATCATAGCGATGATTGGAACGAGCTTCAAAGACAGGATTTAAGTAAACCCCGGTGACCCCGAGAGTTTTTAAATAATCAATTTTCTTTCGAATCCCAGCTAAATTCCCACCAGAAAATTCCCAGCGAACAATTTCACCTCGTTCATTCTTCACATAAATTGGTTTATCATACCAATCAGCATAAAGGAAACTGCCAGGTTTGGGATTTAAAATTTCTCCATCTTCATTGCCGTTAAAGAAACGGTCTGGAAAAATTTGATAAAAGATTGCATTTTTATACCAACTAGGTGCTGGCTTTGTATAGTCGTGAACGGTAATTTGAAAGGGCCTCATCCGGTTTTCCTGTTGATAAGATACCGCTAGCCCCCCTAAGGCATCATGGCTATTGCCATAAAAGGTGGTTTGCCCCTTGATGCTAACGGAAAACCAGTAAAAATACAGACCGACTTCGGCTGGAACTATTGTAGCCGTGTGTTTACCACCTTGGTTATCCATGGTTAAGGTCTCAATCACCTGTTCGCCATGTCTTTCCTTGTAAAAATTCAGATAACAAGTAGTCTCCTCGATTGCTCCCGTATCTACAGTTAGAGTAACTGCTGTTCCTGGTGTAACTGCACCAAAAGGAGTCCGGCAAGCCTCATCGTGAGAATTAAAATATATTTCTTTTCTTTTTTTCATGGTTTAATCCTCATTTGTCTTTACCGTTCATAAATTCGTGTTCCCCAAATCCCCACGCCATACTGACGAACAGTGTTATCCGCTGAGAATGTGCCCGAAGAGGCGATGTTTTCAATTGAAATTTTATTCCAAACGAAACGATCACGATAAAGATTATTAATCTTTTTCTGTGCCTGAAGGTAGGAATCAAAGTCCTTTAGTAAAAAATACTCATCATTATAATCGACCAAGGATTTAAAAATATCCAAGCCTTCTACTTCAATGCCAGGTATAAATCCATTGACCAGTGAATCTAAGGCTCTTTTAACGTAAGGGTTGGAATTATAAATATCCCGTGAGATATAACCACCATTGCGGTGATAGTTAAGAACTTCCCTTTCATTTAAGCCAAATATTACAATATTTGGATCCCCCACTTCACGAAGAATTTCAACATTAGCCCCATCTAAGGTAGCTAAAGTAACTGCTCCATTCATCATAAATTTCATGTTAGATGTGCCGGAGGCTTCCTTTGTTGTTGCCGAAATCTGCTCGGACACTTCCGCTGCCGGTATGATTCGCTCTGCTAAGGTTACGTTGTAGTTTTCTAAAAAGACAACTTTTAATAATCCTTTAACACGAGGGTCATGGTTCACTTGCTTTGCAAGAGCATTAATGAATTTAATAATCTGCTTTGCATAAAAATAGCCTGGGGCTGCCTTGGCTGCAAAGATAAAGGTTCTTGGGTGCATCCTAAAATCAGGATTATTCAAAATTTCATGGTACAGATGCAAAATGTGTAAGGCATTAAGCAGCTGCCGTTTATAGGCGTGAAGTCGTTTAATGTGAACATCAAAAATGGATGTGGGGTCCACTACCGTTTGATTGGTTTCTAGAATGAATTTCGCTAACTGCTCTTTATTGTGAAATTTAATATCTTCCACTTGTTCTTGAACCATCCGGTCGCGCTTAAAATCTTTCAGTAGTTTAAGATCAGCAGGATTGCGTCGCCAAGAGTCTCCAATGGTATCGTCTAACAAATCGGACAGCTTCTCATTGGCTAGCATGAGCCAGCGCCTATGAGCGATTCCATTGGTTTTATTGTTAAATTTATAGGGGTACAAGGTATAGAAATTCTTAAGCTCTTGTTTCATTAATAACTCGGTATGAAGCTTGGCTACGCCATTCACAGAATGACTGCCTAAAATCGCCATATGAGCCATTCGAACCTGTTGATCGCCAATAATTGTCATGGCATTAACCATTGCAGGATTCTTTGACTTAAGGCTGAGCTTGGTCCGAGTTTTTTGGTCAATGGTTTCAATGATTAAGAAAATCCGTGGCAAAAGATTTTTCATCATATCCAAGGGCCATTTTTCAAGGGCCTCAGCCATTATGGTGTGGTTTGTATAACTCATTGTCTTTTGAGTAATATCCCAGGCAACATCCCATTCAAGTTTTTCCTCATCTAAAAGAATCCTCATAAATTCAGGAATACACAAAGCTGGGTGGGTATCATTGATATGGATGGCCACAAATTCATGGATGGTTTCAATGGGTTCATTGAGCTCTTTAAACTGTCGCAGGATGTCTTGAATACCGGCAGACACAAAGAAATATTCTTGTTTTAGACGAAGCAAACGCCCTTCATAATTAGAATCATCTGGGTATAAGGCCTCTGAGATGGATTCGATACTTCGCTTTAACTCCAACCCGTTTTGGAAATCGATGCCCTCTTTAGGATTCCGACCAGTAAAGGAGTATGGTTCCTCCGCTGACCAAAGTCGAAGGGTGTTCACGGTTTTATTGTTATAACCAATCATACCCGTGTCATAGGGCACTGCTAACACTTCTTCATAATCTGTGTGGTGGCTCAACAAAGAACCATCGGCTTGCGGTTGCATCCAAGCATCGCCATAAAACTTGACGATACAGGCATGATCAGCTCGACGATACTCCCATACATTGCCATCTCGCAACCAATTTTCAGGCATTTCTACTTGATAGCCATTGACAAATTTCTGGCGGAACAGGCCATATTTATAACGAATTCCCATACCCGAACCTGGAATTCCAGAAGAAGCCATGGAATCCATAAAGGCTGCCGCCAAACGGCCTAGACCTCCGTTCCCTAAGCCAGGGTCGACTTCATAGGCTTCTACCTTCTCTAAGTTAAGACCAAGGTCTAAAAACCCTTCTTTAACGGTATCGCGGATACCCAAGTTTAATAAGTTACTTGCTAGGAGACGTCCCAAAAGGAATTCTATGGAAAAATAGTAGACTTGTTTTTCCCGATACCTCTTGTAGTTTTTCTTCGTTTTGGCCCAATTCATAGCCTGATATTCTTTGACCAGTGAGCCTAGGGTTTGATAAAGCTCATAGTCTGACGCCTCTTCCAGTTCAACGGGAAATTTTCTCAAGAGTGTCCGTTGAAAGTCATCCTTGAACTGTTGTGTCGTTAATTGCATCTTTTTACTCCATTTCTATAATATCGCGGTAAATCGCTTCATATTCACGAGCAGAACGTGTCCAACTGTGGTCAGCTTTCATGCCAGCCAACATAATTTTTCGCCACGCATCTTTCTGGTCTCTATAAACATACAAAGCCCGATATACTGCATTTTTTAAATCCTCTGAGTCATAGTTGGTAAAGGTAAAGCCAAGGCCCTTTCCAGTATATTCATTATATGGAATGACCGTGTCTTTTAGCCCCCCTGTTTCTCGAACAATGGGAACTGTCCCATAACGCATAGATACCATCTGAGTTAAACCACAGGGTTCAAATTGAGACGGAACCATCATCATATCACAGCCAGCATAAACCCGTTGGGCCAAGCCTAAATCAAAGCGCATTTGACTGGATATCTTGTTTGGATATTTTGCAGCAAAATAATGGAACATGTCCTCATAACGGCGATCACCCGTCCCCACTACGACCATCTGTAACTCTTGATTCAAAAGCTCCTCTAAAACAGGCGCTAGAATATCAAGACCTTTTTGATCGGTCAAACGTGAGATGATTCCGATTAGCGGAACCTCCAATTGGGGCAAGCCTAACTCTTCTCGCAAGGCCTTTTTGCATCGGTCTTTTCCCGAAAGATCTTTGGTTGAGAAATTAAAGGGAATAAAGGTATCCGTTGCAGGGTTATTTAGTTTTACGTCAATCCCATTGACAATTCCACTTAGCTTATAATCCACTCTAGCCATGAGCCCATGAAGCCCTTCGCCATAAAACTCATATTTGATTTCTCGCGCATAAGTAGGTGATACGGTAGTGACCCAATCCGCGTAATTGATGCCACCCTTCATATAATTTACCATGCCATAATACTCTACCCCATCGTCCACCATCACAGAGTCACCGATGGACAACAGGTCGCCTAAGGCTTCAAAGGGATAAACTCCTTGAAATTTAAGGTTGTGGATCGTCAGTACCGTTTTAATGTCACGGAAAGCCTCAATCCATTGATACTTAACTTTTAAAAGCAATGGGATAATCGCTGTGTGCCAATCATTCACGTGGAGCACATCGGGTATAAATTTAATTTTTTCCATGGCCTCAATTACTGCCTGAGAAAAAAAGGAAAACCGTTCGCCATCGTCAATATAACCATAAGCACCTTCACGATCAAAATAATACATATTATCAATAAAGTAATACGTAATGCCGTCCATTTTCAAGCTTTCCACACCGCAGTATTGCTCCCGATAAGAGACATTTACTGTAAAATTTGTGACGTGTTTCATCTTGATTTTAAAACGATTAGGGATTTGGCTGTATTTTGGTAGAATAACGGCAATCTCAACGCCTTCTTCTTTTAAAGCCCTGGGAAGGGACCAGGCCACATCGCCTAGTCCCCCAGTCTTAATGAAGGGATGACATTCCGAAGTTACAAATAAAACTTTCATAAATGAATCCTTTCTATATCACTGAATTCTTAACTAACACCAGCGGATTTTTCTTGGTTCCTGACATCATCTGACCTTCAGACACAATAACATTTTTGTCAGCTATGCAATTTTTTAAGTTGGCTCCTTTTTTAATGGTACCATTTTGCATAATAATAGAGTTTTCAATGCGAGCGCCTTTCTCCACATGAACTCGACGGAATAAAATAGAATTTACAACTTCTCCGTCAATCACACAGCCATTGGCTATGAGAGAATTTGTTACATTAGAATCCCCACTATAGAAGGATGGATTTTCATTGCGGATTTTGGTATTTATGAGGCTAGAACCATAAAATAAACTCATCAGATGTTTTTCATTTAATAAGTCCATATTGGAAATGTAGTAGTTTTGAATAGATGAAATATAGGCGATATACCCTTCAAACTCATAGCCCTTAAAGTGATAAAGTCTGGCCGCATCATGAAGCACTTCTCGCATATAGCTGGAGCTACCACTGGAAACAGCATCCTCAATCAACTCTTTCAAAAGGCTGACTTTCATAATGTAAGTTTCAGTGGAAACCTTGGTTAAATTGGTAACATTTTTACTGGTTCGTTTTACTATTTTAACACCAAAGGACTTGATTCGATCATCCTCTTCTGTATTCAAGATATAGGCATTGTCATAATAATGATCCGTTGAATCATAATTTTTATAAACAACCGTTACATCAGCCTTTGAATCAATATGTGCATCAATGACTTTGTTTAAGTCGATGTTCATCACCATAGCAGTGCTTGACATAATCACATACTCACAATTGGATTTTTCAAGAATGTCAATGTTGTTATAGTAATTCATAATGTCGCCCTGAATATCATAGGTGCGATCAGGATTTGAGTAAGGTGAAAAGTAGAAAATACCACCTGACATTCGATCCATGTCCCAAGGATGTCCAGAGCGAATGTGGTCCATTAAGGACCGTTCTTTATCTTGAAGATAAATGCCAATGGTGTCAATTCCAGCCTGACTCATATTAGACAACACAAAGTCAATGATTCGGTAGCGTCCTCCAAAGGGAATGGCTGCAACGGGTCGATGGTCTGTGAGGGATTTCATTTGGAAATCTGATTCTGTCAAATTAATTAAACCTAAAACACGATTCCTTTTAGCCATTATAGATTACCTCCTACTACGCTGGATTCAGCCACTACTTCGATGGTTTCGCCATCGCCAATTGTCTGGCCATCAGCAATGATTACATTTTCTCCTATTAAGGCTTTATTGACAACACAGTTGTCGCCAATCACTGTATTGGACATAATGATGGAATCTTTAACTACCGAGCCTTTCCCGATTTTTACACCCATGGAAAGAACGGAGTGATCGACATCGCCACGGACAATACAACCTTCAACAATTAAAGAATCCCGTACTTTAGCTTCTGATGTAATGTATTGAGGAGGCATAGTGTGGTTTACTGAGTAAATCCGCCAAGATTGATCTTGAATGTTTAATTCAGAATCCGGATCAATCAAGTCCATATTAGACTCCCATAGGGAATCGATGGTTCCAACGTCTTTCCAATAGCCAGTGAAAGGATACGCTACCACTGTTTCTTGGTTTTCAATCATAATTGGAATCACATCCTGACCAAAGTCAATCATTCCATCGCCGTTAACGTCTTTAAGGGTCAAGTATTTTTTTAATTCTTTATAAGAGAAAATATAAATACCCATGGACGCTAGATTACTTTCAGGCTTTTCAGGTTTTTCAGCAAATTCAGTAATCATCATGTTTTCATCGGTATTCATGATCCCAAATCGAGAAGCTTCTTCCCAAGGCACTTCAATGACAGCAATGGTTAAGCTGGCATTTTTTTCTTTATGATAAGCTAACATTTTCTCATAATTCATTTTATAGACATGATCACCCGATAAAATTAAAACATAATCCACATTGGTGCTTTCAATATAGGGAAGGTTTTGGTAAATCGCATGGGCTGTTCCCTTAAACCATTTTTCTTCCGTAGCTGAAGCGAAGGGCTGTAGAATGGAGACACCAGAATCTCTTCCGTTTAAATCCCATGGGCTACCGTTTCCTATGTGCTCATTGAGGATTAGTGGTTGGTATTGAGTTAATACAGCAACTTTTCTAATTCCTGAGTTTGCGCAGTTGGATAACACAAAATCAATAATTCGATATTTCCCTCCAAATGGAACGGCTGGTTTTGCTAATTTTTTAGTCAAAGGGCCTAATCTTGAACCCTGGCCGCCAGCCAGAATCATTGCAAGCATATCTTTCATATCTTAACCCTTGCTACCTTGCCTCCGCCTTGATCCCTTATTACCATAGGCATCTTGCCAATGGCTTGCCGGTTTTGAGCTAACCGGCATCTCGTAGCATATCCTTTCAAGTGTATTTTTGGTGCTCAGTCAAGGGGACGTGGCTTTTATAAATTTGGTACTAATTTCTAATTCAATCCACTCATCAGTTTTAGTTTTTAGTTTTAGTTATAGTTTTAGTTTTAGTTTTATTTTTAGTTTCCTTAAATATTCTTTAGTGCTCGTTATTTTTTTCGATCGCCTTTTAAGGTAATGGGACGAATAATAAGACCTGATAAAGAAGGGCTAATTACTTCAATGTAATAGGGCATGCCATCCACTTCACCTGCTTGTGAAACAAACTCTCCTTGACCCTTGGTCCAAACGCCTCCGAACTCTTCCATTTCCGTATTGATGACTTCTTCATAACGGCCTTCATAGGGAACGCCAATGCGAACCTTGTCCATTTGTTTAAAATCAAAGTTAAAAACACAAGCCATAAAGTCTTTTTTACGGGTGCCGCGGCGAAGGAATTTCATCAACACATCTTGGTTTTCTACATCTAGAATATCGATACAGGATTCTTCGGTCTCATTTTCATACAGGCAACGTTCATTTTTATATAGGTGATTTAGTTTGCGCATAAGCCTTTGAGCTCCGGCATGTCTTTCATTTTGTAATCCAACCCATTCCATTTCTTCAGAAAAGCGCCATTCCATTACTTGAGCAATGTCATTGGTCATAAAGTTAAGCTTTTTTCCGGGGTGCATATACATATAGGTCATTAATAGCCGGAAGCCAGCAAATTGATTGTAAAGATCCAG
>JAAZGI010000118.1 GCA_012511315.1 Clostridium sp. | reverse complement strand
TTTCTTTGATCTTGAATAAGAGGTTTTAGTAGCTTTATTAGCTTTAATGGTTCTAATAACTTTATGGTATTCCCACATAAAGAATATTGCCAACAATGCCAAGCATAGCTCCAACGGCAATCAACTGAATCATATCAAAGCGTTTCGTTAATCGCAGGCCGAAGCCGATGATAAAGGCTGCTACGGCGACCGGTTGTAAGGCCGATAAAACAATATTTCCATTTACAAACAAGGAGTTTTGAAACATACTAATGGCCGCAATACCTATGAGTCCAACAATTCCTGGGCGAAGCCCCTTGAGCATCTTATCTAAAAATCCGATTTTTCGATCTTGAAAAATAAAGTAGGCTAGTATCATCATGATAATAAATTGGGGCAAGACACTTCCCAAGGTTGCCACCACAGCACCTGGTAGCCCTGCTACTTTTGTCCCCACAAAGGTGGCAGAGTTAATTGCAATGGGTCCTGGTGTCATTTGTGAAATAGAAACTAAGTCTGTCATTTCTTTTACCGTCATCCAGCCTCTTTCTTCTACAACAAAGCGTTGAATCAAGGGCAGTACGGCATAACCACCGCCAAACGCAAAGGCTCCAATTTGAACAAACACCAAAAATAACTTAAGTAATATCATCTATCGCACCTGCCCATCTTTAAAAATGCTAAAGGTAATCAAACCAATAATAGCTAGGCTTAAAATAACTAAAACAGTGTGAATTTTAAATACAAAACTGGCTATAAAAGCAGCCACCATAAGGACTATTGAAAATATTGGATTGGATTTCATGGCTGACTTACCCATATCATAAACTGTTAATAGTAGCACCGCACTAATTACGCCTCCCATGCCCAATAAAGCGGACTTAACCCAAAAGTTAGTGGAAAAGGCATCATAAAAATAAAATATAATGGAAATTAAAATCAAGGGAGGCAAGACTGAAGCAAGTAAAGCTGTGACCGCTCCCTTCCAACCTCGTAGTTTATACCCAGTGAGTAGAGATGTACTAATTGCCATGGCTCCTGGACCTGACTGAGCTAAAGCTACCAAACTCAACATTTCTTCTTCATCAATCAGTTTTTTCTTTTTAACAAACTCGTCCCGAATCACTGGCACAATGGTATAACCGCCACCAAAGGTGACCGCATTGATCTTGAAAAACGTTAAAAAAATTGTAGTGAGGGAAATTTCCGCTTCCATAGAGCCTCCTTTAGTAGATTGCCAGGTTACTGTCTGTTCGAGATTCAGTACCTGCGACATAAACGCCATGTTCTAATTTTAATATAATTTGCCCACGTCCAAAATGAGTGCGATCATCTACCACTTTAATAATGTGACCTCGTTCCTCTAGTTCTTGGATTATTTTAGGGTCAAAGTTTGCTTCCACCATAAAGGTTTTATCCTTAACCCACTGCCAGCGTGGAGCATCCAGCGCCATCTGAGGATTCAAGTCAAAGTCCAGTAGATTTGAAATGACTTGGAAATGTCCTTGCGGTTGCATATATGCTCCCATAACGCCAAAGACACCAGCGCACTGTCCATCTTTTAAAAGCATTCCAGGAATAATGGTGTGGTAGGTCTTTTTATTAGGTGCTAGCACATTAATATGATTTTCATCCAATTTAAAATCCGCTCCCCGATTATGTAGGGCGATTCCGGTATCTTTGACAACAATACCACTGCCAAAGCCCATATAGGTAGATTGAATCATGGATACCATATTGCCATCTTTATCGGCACAGCTCAAATAAACAGTTCCACCACTATAAGGATCATCATCGCTGTGAATTTGAGCACTTTTCGTTATTTGCTTGTAGCGACGTTTGCCATAAGCCTCTTCAATAAGAGATTGAGGATTCATGGACATTAAGTCTGGATCAGTTATGTAATGCAATCCATCAGCAAAGGCCATTTTCATGGCTTCAAACATCTCATGATAGTAATCCACATCAGCCTTTTTCACTGACCGATTTTTAAAAATATTCAAAGCCATTAAGGCTACTAACCCCTGTCCACTAGGTGGTAACTCTGCCACTTCATAGCCACGATAGGATGTTTTAATTGGCTCGACCCATGAACTTTCAAATTGGGCTAAATCACTCT